>CAJWLE010000210.1:0-3190 GCA_913042965.1 uncultured Synechococcus sp. | reverse complement strand
GCGAATGGCCAGCGAACTGCTGCAGAACTGGTTAAGCAACGAAACCAAAACAGTAGTCAAATCCCTCTTCACGGCAGATGATGACATTTCAATGCCTGAGGACTCTGGACAACAAAACGTCTGACGGGCTTGATGCTCTGCGCACCAGATTTCTGTCCCATGGACAACTCCAGCGTTATGCGCTGGGGCAATCCCTTTGTGAAAGCCGTTTCATACCCAGCCAGATTCTGCTGATCGATAGCGGCAGTGCCCGTCTGATCGGAAACCAGAATGGACGCCTAAGCACCCTGGCCAGACTTGAACAAGGGAGCTTCATCGGATTGGCCTCTCTCTTGCGGGGATGTCCCTGTGAAGAGGTGCGCGCTGCGACTGAGCTGGTGGCTTACAGCCTTCACGATGAACATCTCCTGGATCTGGTCAGGACAGACCCAGTCATTGCAAAGGCCTGCCAAAACCATCTCTGGGAAGCGGAACTTGCAGACCTGCTGCAAAGCCAGCTCGAAAACTCCCCCAGGCAAACCCATTCGCTGACCGACTTGCTGACTGAGCTGCTGCCAACTGCTCAGATGCTTGATGGGAGAAATTCCAGCGCCATCCAAGGCGCTCTCAGCGGCGGAATGCAACTGTTTCTCGCCAGCCAGCCAGCCGAAACAACTGACGTTTCACTCGGAGATCAGCTCAGCGATGCCAAGACCATCGCTGCATTAACGCCAGACACACATGGTCTGACGACCCGACTGATTGCTCTACCTAAGGATGCTCTGAGGGGGGTGGCTCTTGAAGAGCCGCCGAAACTTGTTGAAGCAGAGGTAGTGAATAACTCAACTGGAAATAGCGACGGTGGCGAAATTCCTCTGGCTCCTCTGCAGCCACCGGTCAGTCGCTTCAACCAGACAAATGACGCCAATCGCGATTTCTTTGTATCCGGAGAGGGGGTTCTAGAGGAGACCTTGGCCTGCTTCCAGATGCTCACCAAGTTGATGAACCTGCCGTTCCGTCGCGATGCGATCGAGCGCGTCCTGCGCGATCAGCTACGGCGAGGCCAAACACCCAGCCTGAGACTTTGCGGGCAGATTGCAGCTGGGCTCGGGCTGCATGTGTCTGGCGCAAAAGTGGCAGCTCGCATGGGGGTGCGCCTGCAGACCCCAACCCTGGTGCCCTGGGGTGAGGCCTTTGCCCTGGCGGTGCGCAGCGATCAACGCGGCTTGCTGTTGGCCTCACCAAGCCAGGGTTATGTGGAGCTGGGTGCTGAAGAGCTGGAGAGCAGCTTCCCTGAAGGAATCGATCTACTGCTTGTGGATCGCACCAGCACCACCCCAGAACAGAACTTCGGACCTGGCTGGTTCTGGCCTGCCCTAAAGCGCTACCGCGGAGTGCTGATTCAAGTGCTGCTCGCCAGCTTCGTGGTGCAGCTATTCACCCTCGCCAATCCGCTTCTAATCCAGGTGATCATCGACAAGGTGATCAACCAACGCAGTCTCGACACCCTGCAGGTGCTGGGCATTGCTCTGGTGGCCGTGACACTGCTGGAAGGAGTCCTGGGAAGTCTCAAGACCTACCTCTTCTCGGAAACCACAAACCGCATCGACCAGCGCCTGGGCGCTGAGGTGATTGACCACTTGCTCAGACTGCCGCTCGGCTATTTCGACCGGCGCCCCGTCGGCGAGCTGGGGTCCCGCATCAGCGAACTGGAAAAAATCCGTAACTTCCTCACCGGCCAAGCCCTGACAACCGTTCTGGATGCGGCCTTCTCAGTGATCTACATCGTGGTGATGCTGATCTACAGCTGGATCCTCACGCTGATCGCACTGGCCGTTCTGCCAATCCAGGTGGGCCTCACTCTGCTCGGCGCGCCTCTATTCCGCCGGCAGTACCGCAAATCCGCCGAAGCTAATGCCTCCACCCAGAGCCATCTGGTGGAAGTGCTCACCGGCATTCAAACGGTGAAGAGCCAGAACGTGGAAATGATCAGCCGCTGGACCTGGCAGGAGCGCTATGGCCAGTACATCAACCGTAGTTTCGAAAAAACAATCACCGGAACGGCCCTGAGCCAGACATCCCAGGTGCTGCAAAAGATCTCCCAGTTGCTGGTGCTCTGGGTTGGAGCCTCCCTCGTGCTATCTGGCGAGCTCACCCTTGGCCAGCTGATCGCCTTCCGCATCATCTCCGGCTACGTCACCCAGCCCTTACTACGTCTTTCCTCGATCTGGCAGACGATCCAAGAATTGAGGGTGAGCTTCGAACGCCTAGCCGATGTGATCGACACGCCCCAAGAATCCGACGACCAAGACAAAGCCAAGGTTCCACTACCGCCGATCAAGGGTGAAGTGCACTTTGACAACCTCAGCTTCGCGTTCTCGCCAGGAACGGCTCCAGTGCTGAGCGATGTATGCCTGCAAGTCAAGCCTGGAACCTTCGTAGGCATTGTGGGCCAGAGCGGCAGCGGCAAGAGCACCCTGATGAAATTGCTGCCGCGGCTCTACGCCCCGAATCAAGGAAGAATCCTGATCGACGGCTACGACATCGACAAGGTCGAGCTCTATTCATTGCGCCGTCAGATCGGCATCGTTCCCCAGGATCCACTGCTCTTCTCAGGCAGCGTCAGCGACAACATCGCTCTCACGCAGCCTGATGCATCGAGTGAGGAAATCGTGCTGGCCGCGAAGGTGGCCTGTGCCCACGATTTCATCATGGAACTTCCCTCCGGTTACAGCACCCCTGTAGGAGAGCGGGGTGCTTCCCTGAGCGGAGGCCAACGCCAGCGCATTGCCATCGCCCGCACGCTTCTGGCCAATCCCAAGCTGCTGGTGATGGACGAAGCAACCAGCGCCCTCGATTACGAAACCGAACGCAAGGTCTGCGACAACTTGATTCAGTCGTTGCATGACTGCACGGTTTTCTTCATCACCCACCGCCTCTCAACCGTCCGCCGCGCCGATGTGATCGTGGTGATGCACCAGGGTGCTGTGGTGGAAGAGGGATCCCACGCTGAATTGATGGATAAACGCGGTCGTTACTACGCGCTTTACCGCCAGCAGGAGGCCAGCTGAGATGACGATGGATCCCAACGGCAACGACAAGAACACCTCCGCGGGCAAATTGGTCAAGCAGGCCCGCTCCGCGCTCGAGAGTCGAATCACAACGATCTCCGATCAGGACAACGTCCTGCAGCAGAGCCGTTTCTGGATGA
>CAJWLE010000209.1:0-3213 GCA_913042965.1 uncultured Synechococcus sp. | reverse complement strand
TTGCAACCAAGGCAAAACGCAGGGCGTGTCCAACCAAAAGGGTTACTGCACCTGCATGGCCAACAGCTTCCAAAGTCGTTACACCGGCAAAGAACTTTCCTCTATCAGCCAGGCTGCAACGGCTCTGGGAGATAACGGCCCAGCAATTATCAACTTGATGATGGCGCCAGAGGCCAAAGCCTGCAACGCCAAATATTGAACAAACGTCAGAATTGCACTCAACACATTCATCCCTATATCTCACTCACACAACATTTTATCTTAACGACTTATTCTAATTTCAAACGATTGCTGGACTTGTCGTTCTCTCAGCAGGCATCGTTTCCATCATTGGCTGGACCCACCTAGACCCTTTCGGCTGAAATGGATGCAATTCCATCTCGCCATGGCTGACGACACCGAGCAAACGGCCCCGCCGCAGGCCAACGCTGAGACACCGGCATCGGGCCAAGACAGCACAGACCTGAAAACGCCTGCCAACGAGCTGCTGGAGCTGGCCCTCAGGGATCTTCATGCCCGCCGCGATGCCCTCACCACGGAGATCACCGCACTCACCTCCCGCAAGGAGCAACTCGAGAGCGAGCTCAAAACCAACTTTGCCGGCCAGTCCGATGCCATCGCCCGGCGCGTGAAGGGCTTCCAGGAGTACCTGGGCGGCGCCCTTGGGGATCTGGTGCAGAGCGTGGAAAACCTGGAGCTGGTGGTGCAGCCGATGGTGGTGCAGCCCTCCCCCCTGGATCAGCAGGCCGACAGCAGCGGCGCCGCTCCCGGCAGTGAGGGACCGGCCGCACCTGCGGCGGCAGTGGCCGACACCTTTCGCCCCGATGAAGACCTGATTCGCGCAGCCCTGGAGCGGTTCCTCAAACAGCCGGATGTCTATGCCGACCCCTGGAACCTGCGGCGCAGCATCGATGCGCGCGACACGGCCCTGCTGGAGGACTGGTTTTTCAACCAGGGAGGGCGCGGTGCCCAGCCGAGCCGCGGCAGCCGACCGCGGAACATCCTTGCCAGTGCGGCCCTGGTCGCCATCATCGGCGAGCTCTACGGCGATCAGTTCCAGTGCCTGGTGCTGGCCGGCGGCCCGGAACGCCTCGGCGAATGGCGCCGGGGCCTGCAGGACGCCCTTGGCCTGGGCCGCGAAGACTTCGGCCCCAGCAGCGGCATCGTGCTGTTCGAACGACCCGAAGCACTGGTGGAGCGGGCCGACCGGCTGGAGGAGCGGGGCGAGGTGCCGCTGATCCTGATTGATGCCGCCGAACGCAGCGTGGAGATCCCCGTGCTTCAGTTCCCGCTCTGGCTGGCCTTCGCGGCCGGACCGGGTGAACGCCTCGACGACGACGACCTGCTGTGATCCTTACCGCCCTTCTGTTTCTCGCCATCGGCTACTTGCTGGGAGCGATTCCATGCGGTTACCTCGCCGGCCGCTGGTTGAAGGGCATTGATCTACGCGACTGCGGCTCCGGCAGCACCGGCGCCACCAACGTGCTGCGCAACGTGGGCAAGGGGCCAGCGCTGCTGGTGTTCCTGCTGGATGTGGGCAAAGGCGCCCTGGCGGTGCTGCTGGCGAAAAGCGTTGGCCTAAACGACTGGGTGCAGGTGCTGGCTGGCCTAGCAGCCCTCGCCGGCCACATCTGGCCGGTGTGGCTGGGCTGGAAAGGAGGAAAAGCGGTCGCCACCGGCTTAGGGATGTTTCTGGGGCTGGCCTGGCCAGTGGGCCTTGCCAGCTTTGGCTTGTTCATGGCGACGATCAGCCTGAGCCGAATCGTGTCGCTCGCGAGCGTGGTCGCAGCGATTGGCCTACCGGTGTTGATGCTGGTTGCCGGCAACAGCAGCGCCTACGTGGTGGTGTCGCTGGTGGCCAGCCTGATGGTGCTCTGGCGGCATCGCAGCAACATCCAGCGGCTGATGGCTGGCACCGAACCACGGATCGGCCAGAAGCAGAAGGCCTGAGCCGTTCACGCTCCTGACCAATCCCTGTTCAATCAGCCGTCGAATTCCGGCAACCCATAGCTGTCCTGCACCGCGTAACTCCAGCCTCCGCTGGATGGATCAAACGTCTTGTCGGAGAACAAATCGCCGTAGATCGCAGGGAAGTCGGCATCGGTGTCATCACCCATCGCCACCACATCCACCTCTAAGCCGTCCTCACACGCGGCCTGCTTCGCGACAGCATTCAGCTGCCGCTGCATCACAGGCCAGGGGCGATCGCCGCTGTTGTCCTCCAGATAGAACGCATCGCCCGCCTGGTTGTAGATCAATCCAGATGTGGTGATCGGATCACCGCCGAGCTTCTTCGGTAGGGGCACAGCCTCACCCACGATCGAATCCGATCCAGCTCCTTCACGCGTGTCCCACCAGGCACGCCGTTCAGGCCGGCCGTCGGTGGTCATCGCCACGTAGGTGAAGCCATTGGCATCGCCAGCTGCCACCTGCTCACTCAGCAGATGCTCCAGACCCATCAGCGCTCCCAGAATTTCCGTGCCGGAGTACAGGTTCGAGCTGGGGCGGCGGTGCCTACGCCGAGTACTGGTCGACAACCTTCGTGCTGAGCGGCATGGTCAGCGCCGGCGGCTACGACGGTGAACACCGACGCTCGGTGAACGGTGAAACCGCCAAGGGCGACCGCAGCGGCAATTCCTGGACTGGCGTGCTCAGCGTCGCTGCTCCCATGGACAGCGGCGACTGGCTGATCGAACCGCAGGCCCTCGTCAGCTACACCAACACCAGCCTCGACAAATTCAGCGAAAGCGGTGCCGACCGCCAGGACCGACTCCGTTTCCATGAAATGGAAGTGGACCAGGTCGGCTCTGAACTCACCGTGAAATTCGCCCATCCCATCCGCGATGGTGAACGCTCCCTCTTCCTTCCTTCCCTGCGCGTTGGCTGGGCTGCCGACTGGGGCCTCAGCGGTGACAGCCAGAAGGTGACCTTCCTCGACTCCGGCAAGTCCAAACGCTGGAGCGTGAACAGCAGCGATTCCCACGCTGCACTGGTCGAACTCGGCCTCGACTACACCACCTTCAACTTCAACGACAACTCCGTCGCCGTCTATGCCCGCGGTGGTGCACTCATCTGGGGTGGTGATCGCGGCACCTCCTGGCAGCTCCAAGGCGGTCTCAGCTTCCGCTTCTGATCTCTGAGCAGCAGGCGGCAAACGCCGCGCTGGGATCCTCGGCTTTGGTGATCGGCCTGCCGATCACCAGCTGGCTCGCC
>CAJWLE010000208.1:0-3239 GCA_913042965.1 uncultured Synechococcus sp. | reverse complement strand
GGTGTCCAGCGAAATCACAATGTCGCCGAGTTCCACGGAACCGTCATCGAGCCACTCGGGTGCGTCCTCCAGGGCAGCAAACGAGAGAACGTCCGTCGGTTCCTGACGCTGTCGCCAGGTGCCGTTGAGTTCGCAGATGCTGGCGTCGTCGGTGAAGCGCAGCCCCAGGCTGATCTCTTCGGCTCTCCGTACCAGGGCTGGGCAGCTGATAGCTGAATCCTGGCGCACCCTCTCGATCCAGGTGAGCAGCGTGGTTGCCCAGACGTGGTAATCGAAAAGATCGGGAGGATCGCGACGGTTCAGATGCACGGTGCCGGCATCCAGCGCCAGGTCAAGCTCCATGACTCACTGGGGAAGGGTCGGGCGCCCAAGCCAGGCCACAAGGGTGATGAATCCGATCAAGCCGAAGGCGGTTAATCCGAAGTGAAACAGGCTCTGGCGCCCCTTGCGCACCATGTTCCGCATCGCCTGTTTGATGAAGCTCGGCGGAGGGGAGGAGTCAGATGCCATCGATTTCAGCTTTCGGTGTCAGCGCCAGGGCTGTCGACACCCTGGCGCAGGGACGCGTCGATGAAGGGGTCGAGTGCGCCATCCATCACAGCCTGCACATCGTTGGTCTCTTCATTGGTACGCAGGTCTTTGACCATCTGATACGGGTGAAAGACGTAGTTGCGGATCTGGTTGCCCCAGGCCGCCTCCACGATGTCGCCGCGAATGTCGGCAATTTCCGCCGCCCTCTGTTCCTGCGCAATCACGAGCAGCTTGGCCTTGAGCAGGGCCATGGCTTTTTCCTTGTTCTGGAGCTGTGATCGCTCCTGGGTACAGCGCACCGCCAGACCGGTGGGAATGTGCAGGATGCGAACGGCCGTCTCCACCTTGTTCACGTTTTGGCCGCCTGCACCGCCTGAACGGCTTGTCGTCACCTCCAGATCCTTCTCTGGAATATCGATGTCAACCTCCTCCTCGATCTTTGGCATCACTTCGATCCCCGCGAAGCTGGTCTGGCGTTTGTCGTTCGCATTGAAGGGTGAGATGCGCACGAGTCGGTGCGTTCCCTTCTCGTTGCGCAGGTAGCCGTAGGCGTAACGCCCCTCCACCTCGATGGTGGCGCTTTTGATGCCCGCTTCCTCTCCCTCGGAGAGCTCATCCACGCTCACTTTCATGTCGTGATCTTCCGCCCAGCGTGTGTACATCCGCAGCAGCATCTGGGCCCAGTCCTGGGCGTCGGTGCCACCGGCGCCGGCGTTGATGGTCAGGACTGCGCCTTCCTTGTCGTACTCGCCGCTGAGCAACCGCTCCAGTTCCCAACGGTCGAGGCCCTGACGCAACTGGTGCAGTCCATCCTGAGCTTCGCCCAGCATCTCGTCATCGGGCTCCAGGTCGTAGAGCTCCAGCGTCGCCTTGGCGTCATCAATGGAGCTGCGCCATGCATCCAGCTGCATCAGCTGAGCTTTCACCTCATCGAGGCGGCGCATCTGTTTCTGAGCGTTCTGCTGGTCGTCCCAGAAATCAGGTTGGGCGGCGAGTTGCTCGAGATCGCGCTGGCGTGCGTTCAGTGCAGGAACGTCAAAGACAGTCCTGGGCATTGCCCAGGCGGTCAGTGAGCTCGGAGAGATCGCGCTTGAAGTCGGTGAGATCCAGCAAGGACTCGGTCCTGATCAGGTTCTGACGCTATCAGCGCAGTCGCTGCATAGGATCCGCTCAACAGCACAGGATCCCCCATGGCCAAGGTTGAGATCTACACCTGGCGAACGTGTCCCTTTTGCGTCCGCGCCAAGGATCTGCTGGATCGCAAGGGCGTTCATTACACCGAGCACAGTGTTGATGGCGATGAACCGGGTCGGGACGCGATGGCGGAGCGGGGAGATGGCCGCCGCAGCGTCCCCCAGGTCTTTATCGATGATCGCCACATCGGTGGCTGCGACGACCTCCACAGCCTGGAGCGTGCCGGCGAGCTGGATGCGTTGCTGAAAGCCTGAGCCATGCGCCAGCTGTTTGTATTGGATCCGCTGCGGCAGATCAATCCGGATAAGGATTCCACCGCAGCACTGATGCAGGCGGCCCAGCGGGGCGGCCATGCGATTTGGGCTTGCACGCCCTCGGACCTGATCGCCCGGGCTGATGAACCGCTGGCGATGGCGGTGCCGGTCACGCCGGATCCCTGGATTTCGGTCGGGTCGGCTGAGCGTCAGTCGCTGGCGGGCTTCGATGTGATCTGGATGCGCAAGGATCCGCCGGTGGATGAGGCCTACCTCTATGCCACCCATCTGCTTGAGGTGGCAGAGCGGGCGGGGGTGCGGGTGCTCAATCGCCCCAGCGCGTTGCGGGCCTGGAATGAAAAGCTCGGCGCCTTGAGGTTCAGCCGCTGGATGGCGCCAACCCTTGTGGCTGGAAGGGTCTCGGAACTCTCCGCCTTTGCCGAGCAGCACAACGACATCGTGCTCAAGCCCCTTGGCGGTCGGGCCGGCCTCGGGGTGATTCGCGTTAATTCCGATGCGCCCGGTCTCAAGGCTCTGTTCGAACTGGTCACGGAACAGGAGCGGCTGCCGGTGATGGCCCAGGCCTTTCTTCCTGCGGTGAGCGATGGCGACAAGCGCATCCTGCTGGTGGATGGAGAACCGCTTGGTGCCATCAATCGTCGTCCTTCGGCGGGTGAATTCCGCAGCAACCTGGCGGTGGGTGGTCAGGCGGAAGCCACCGAGCTGACCGAACGAGAGCGGCAGATCTGCGCTGCGCTGGCTCCGGCCCTGCGGGCGGAAGGCCTGTTCTTCGTAGGCATCGATGTGATCGGAGGGATGCTCAGCGAGATCAATGTGACCAGCCCTACGGGCATTCGCGAGGTCGAACGGCTGATGCAGCAGCCCCTTGCCGATCAGACGATGGACCGTTTGCAGGCGCTGGTCTGAAGCTTCAGCTGGTCCGCCAGCACCGCCAGTTTCAGGCCCACCTCCTGCAGCTCTCGCTCCGCCTCAGACCCCCGCACCAGCCCTGCGCCGGCGGTCAGGTCGAGCTGGCAGTCCCGGGCGTGGCCGCAGCGAATCGCCACCCGCAGTTCGGCCTCGCCTGCACTGTCGATCCATCCGATTGGTGCCGCATAGCTGCCGCGGTCAAAGGGTTCGAGTGTGCGCAGCCAGGCCATCGCCTCCCGCCTTGGCAGCCCGGCAACGGCGGGGGTGGGATGCAGTTGTTCCGCAAGGGTGAGCACCGGGGTGCTCCGCATAGCAGCGGTGATCGGAGTG
>CAJWLE010000207.1:0-3242 GCA_913042965.1 uncultured Synechococcus sp. | reverse complement strand
GCGCTGCTCAGCAGTGAACAGCAAAACAACAGTGCGAGTCTGGCCGCCGATCACGCCGCGATCCGCCGAAGTGAGGTGCGCTTAGCCGGTTTAAAGCAATCGCTGCGCACGGCCGACAT
This sequence comes from uncultured Synechococcus sp., assembly GCA_913042965.1. Classification (GTDB taxonomy): domain Bacteria; phylum Cyanobacteriota; class Cyanobacteriia; order PCC-6307; family Cyanobiaceae; genus Parasynechococcus. Next base: position 3,123 of record CAJWLE010000207.1, on the reverse strand, counting down.
GGTTGCGGAACGCTTTCTTGGCTTACAACGCCAAGGAGCTTCCAGTGAGCTTCAGGTGGTGGAAGCCCAGGCCAAGGTGGCCCGGCTCCGCACCGAACACGATGCGGAAGAGCAGGAGCTGATCCGCTTGCAGTCGCGTCAAAGTGCTGATCAGGGGAACCGCGAATCACAGCTGCGCAAAACGATCGAAGCCAATCTCAATCGCATCGCCAGCTTGGATCGGGAGATCCGTCAGGCCGAAGTGCTTCTCTCGCGCATCACAGTGCAGGCACCGATCTCGGGCTTGGTGTTTGATCTCAAGGTGAGCCGAGGTGATGTGGTGCAGAACACCAACGGCAACAGACCGATGCTCAAACTGATTCCAGAGGACGACCTGCAGGCCAAGGTGTTCATTCCCAACGACGCCATCGGTTTTATCCGCAAAGGACAAAAGGCTGAAATTTCACTCACCGCCTTTACCGCCAGCGACTACGGCTATCTGCCCGCCACCGTGCGGCGTGTGGGCTCAGATGCACTCACCCCGAAGGAACAGCAGCGGGAGTTGGGCACAAACGCCCAGGGCTTGTATTTCCCAGCCATCCTGCAGCTCTCCACCCAAAATCTCACCGTTGGGCAACGCTCCATCGCTCTACAACCGGGCATGAGCCTGACGGCGGATCTGCATGTGCGGACCCGTCGTTTTATCGCGACGATTACCGATCTGCTGGACGACAAACGTCGCAGCTTGGAACGCTTGCGCTAATGCAACCCGTCGACCCCCACCCCCTCTGGCAGTACTTGCCAGAGGAGCGCCGCACCCGACGCGCTCGCTACCGGTTGCAACGCCAGCGTTGTTTGGCGTGGTTGATGCGAAAACGGCAGCTGGTGGGCCTTTTCATTGGCCTGTACGTGATCTTGTGGATGATTCCACTGCTGTTTCAGCAGGTGTTGATCACGGCATTAGCCCTCATGCCGCTGGTGCTGGTTCCCCCAGTTGGCTTGCTGGTGTACTGGCTGGTGTGGGAGGAGTTCCATGGCTGAGATCGAATTGCATCCCGGCATGCCGTTTTGCGACATCGCCACTCTGAACAGAATTAATCGTCAGCAGGGGCTGTGTTTGGCCATCGCCCAAGCCAGCGTGTACGACGAGATTTGCCAAGTGGTTCCCTTAGCAGAGTCCAAGGAGGAGGAGCTCACCCACGCCTATCTACACAACAACGACGTCGACCCAGCGGACACCGACGCGATTGATCGTCTTTTGTCGGAGCAGGGCTTGAGCCGAGACGATCTCCGCTACATCGCCACGAAGCGAGAACGGATGGAACGATTCAAGAACCAGGTGTTTTCAGCGGAGGTGGAACGCCGTTTTCTCAGCGAAAAGTTGTCCCACGATCAAGTCACCTACTCATTAATTCGTGTTCGCGATGGCGATTGGGCGTTTGAGCTTCACCAACGAATCGTGGAAGGGGACGCCAGTTTTGAAGAGCTGGCGAGCCAGTATTCAGAAGGACCAGAACGCGACAGTGCCGGCCGATTGGGTCCTGTGCCGTTCGATCAGGCCCATCCCTCGGTGGTGGAAAAATTACGCAGTTGCGAGGCAGGGGAGCTGTTAGAGCCGTTCTTTTTGGTGAACATCTGGCTGATCCTGCGGCTGGATCAATGGGATGGAGCACGCCTCGACGATGCGATGCGGGAAGAATTGCTCGAGGACTTATTTGAACAATGGCTGGATGATCGCGTTTCAGAGCTGTTAGCAGGACGAACCCCTGGCCTTTTGCCCACCCACCTACTGGAGGGTGTCTAGTTCTTGAGCGAGCCAATCGGGCAAGGAGGAAACATCGGCGACGTCCACCGCACCGAGGGGATAAAACAACAGCATGGCGATCAAGCCGGCCGGAGACTCGGGAGGCGTGAGCGCGGCACGGGCACGCTGATCCTGCTCATCCACCAACTCACAGCCGAAATTGGAGGTAATCAAGCTACGGGTCACCAACCCCACGGGGGACGCATACAAGCTCTGCACTTGCGTGTCTTCCACGTCCAACCAAAGCTGGGCTACCACACAACGCAAACCGCTTAATTCCGCCAGAACCTCTGGATCGGTGGCATCACGGCTGTAGCGGTTGATGAAATCCGTCATCCGCGTCAGCGCGTCCTCCTCTTGAAACCACGCCATGGCCACATCACCACGATGGTCTGTGAGTGGCTCGAGTTTCTCCTGGACATCGGGCTCCGTGGCCGCTTCCAACAAACCCACAGGTTCCTGCAAGAGCGATTCAAGCTCTGGCTCGCAATAGGCGATGTAATCGCCCAACAACCAATTCGGGAGACTCTCCAGGGGATCACGCACCGAAAGTTGTCCGGGCGATGCATAGGGCATCAACGCCAACAGCAGGTTCAGTTGTCTTGGCTTCTGCTCAGGTGATGACAATTCTGCTGAAAGCTGATCACGCCAACGCTGCTCATCCCGTGCCAAGACCTGCTGCACCAGCGGGCCGTTCAACTGGAGGCGCTGCAAATCACCAATGGCTCCGGAATACATCGCCTCCAACTGATCCGCTGGAGCAGCAAGCCAAAACGCCGATAAGCAATGCCTTGCTTGCCGTGCAGCCTGCAAGGTGAGCACCGACGGATGCAAACCCGCCTCCCGAATAATTCCCTCCAATCGAGACACCGACCACGGGCGAATCGAGACAGCAGGATCAATGCCAGCCATCGCAGGCAGATCAACTTGCGGTACCGAATCGGACAACAAATCCAACGCCTCCCGACGCGTTGCGGTTGCCCCCAGGAAGCGCTGTTGAAGCCAGCTGCGCACACCCATGGTTGTCGAGAACGATGTTCGGCAGGTTAGAAGCACTGTCTGTGGTCCGACCATCCACACGATGCACTTGCTTCTGATTCATCAGAATTTCCCGGGTCAATTTCGTGATCTCGGGCCCGCATGGCTCGCCATGGGTCACCAGATCACGGCGCTGGGATCAGCAGCCGCTCCCACTCAGGTGAACCGTTGGGAAGGCCTCACCCACGTGCAGTACAGCGTCGAAGGAGAGGACACCCCCACCAGTCGTCAGCGCAGTGAAGCGATCGCAACGATCTGCCGACAGCTCAAGGCAACAGAGTCGCCGCCAGATCTTGTTTTGG
>CAJWLE010000206.1:0-3248 GCA_913042965.1 uncultured Synechococcus sp. | reverse complement strand
GGTCCTGGGCCAGACCCTGGCTGAACGAAGGAAATTTCGTTGCCATTAGAGGGAAAGGTCAGGTGAGGTCAGCCGACCACAAGGATGTGGGCGTGGAAGAAGGCCCACGTGGTCGCAATTCCGCCCAAAAGGTAATGGGCAACACCCACGGCACGGCCTTGGATGATGGAAAGAGCACGGGGCTGGATGGCGGGAGCCACCTTCAGCTTGTTGTGAGCCCAGACAATGGACTCAATCAGCTCCTGCCAGTAGCCGCGGCCGCTGAACAGGAACATCAAGCTGAAAGCAAAGATGAAGTGGGCGCCGAGGAACATGATTCCGTAGGCAGCCGTATTCGAGCCATAGCTGTTGATCACCTGAACGGCCTGAGCCCAAAGGAAATCACGCAGCCAACCATTAATGGTGATGGCGCTATTGGCAAAGTTGCCATTGGTGATGTGCGCAACGGAACCGTTGGCATTCACCGTTCCCCAGATGTCGCTCTGCATCTTCCAGGAGAAGTGGAAGATAACGACCGACAGGGAGTTGTACATCCAGAAGAGACCAAGGAAGACGTGGTCCCAGGCGGACACCTGACAGGTGCCACCACGACCAGGGCCGTCGCAGGAGAAACGGAATCCGAGGTTCGCTTTGTCTGGAATCAGACGGGAGCTGCGGGCGTAAAGAACACCCTTCAGCAGGATCAGCACCGTCACGTGAATCGTGAAGGCGTGAATGTGGTGAACCATGAAGTCGGCTGTGCCGAGCGGCATGGGAGCAGCGGCAACCTTGCCGCCAACAGCAACCACGGAACCGTTGAACACTTCGCTCACACCGGCGAGGGCATTGGGAGCGGTGCTGCCTGCAGCAGAGGCGTGCACGTTCTGGATCCACTGAGCGAAGATCGGCTGAATCGAGATCGCTTTGTCGCTGAACATGTCCTGAGGGCGACCCAGGGCACGCATCGTGTCGTTGTGGATGTAGAGGCCGAAGCTGTGAGCTCCGAGCCAGATGCACACCCAGTTCAGGTGACTGATGATCGCGTCTCTTGCCTTCAGCACTCGGTCGAGCACGTTGTCGATGTGCTTCGCCGGGTCGTAATCACGAACCATGGCGATGGCGGCATGGGCGCCGGCACCAACAATGAGGAAGCCGCCAATCCAGATGTGGTGGGTGAAAAGTCCAATCTGGGTTGGGTAATCGATCGCCATGTACGCGTAGGGAGGCATGGCGTACATGTGCTGAGCAACGATGATGCTCAAGGATCCGAGCAGGGCCAGGTTCACGGCCAGCTGGGCATGCCATGAGGTCGTCATGAACTCATACAGGCCGTCGTGACCATTGGAGGCAGGGAACAGAAGAGGATCACCCTTCTGGCCTTCCAAGATCTCCTTGATGGAGTGACCGATGCCCCAGTTCGTGCGGTACATGTGACCGGCAACGATGAACAGAACTGCGATCGCCACATGGTGATGGGCGATATCGGTCATCCATAGACTTCCTGTCACAGGATTCAGACCACCCTTGAAGGTGAGGAAATCGCTGTAAGCGGCCCAGTTACCGGAGAAGAACGCTCCAATACCTGCGCTGAATCCGGGATAAAGCTGCGCCAGGAGATCCTGGTTAAAGAAGTCGTGGGGCAGCGGAATATCTGCCACAGAGGCGATGGTCTGACCATTCAGCACCAGCGGCTCGCCGGCATCGATGGCATCCATCAACTTTGTGACGGGAACTGAGACGTGGATCAAGTGTCCAGCCCAGGAGAGTGAACCAAGACCCAGCAGACCTGCCAGGTGGTGGTTCAACATCGACTCAACGTTTTGGAACCACTCCAGTTTCGGCGCTGCCTTGTGGTAGTGGAAAACACCTGCGTTGAGCATGAGGCCGGCCATCACCAGGGCACCGATGGCCAAGGCCATGAGCTGGGTTTCACTGGTGATGCCCCATCCACGCCAAACGTGGAATAAGCCTGAGGTGATCTGGATGCCTTGGAACCCGGCACCCATGTCTCCGTTGAGGATTTCCTGGCCAAAAATGGCCCAGACCTGCTGGGCGCTTGGCTTCACATGGGTGGGGTCGGCAAGCCAGCCGGAATAGTTGGAGAAGCGAGCACCGTGGAAGAAAGCGCCGCTTAGCCAGATGAAAATCACGGCCAAATGGCCGAAGTGTGCGGAGAAAATCCGCCGAGAGACCTCTTGCAGGTCGCTCGTGTGAGCGTCGAAGTCGTGAGCGTTGGCGTGGAGGTTCCAAACCCAGGTTGTGGTTTTGGGACCCTTCGCTAGAGCGCGGTCAAAGTGTCCGGGCTTACCGAACAGCTCGAAGGTTGCGGGATTGTCAACCTTCTCGACCTGGCTTTTCGCGTCACTCCCACGCTCCGGTGGGCTAATGGTCATCGAGTCGTTCCTCGAGGGACGGGATTCGAGGTGGAGGGCCACCCCTCCAGCGGATCGTGATCCACTGGGGCCCCGGGTCAAGCTCCACAAGGGTGCAAGAACCGGGCGACAGCACGGCCTAGAAGTCGAAACTCCTTTGCTGTACTGAGGCGAGGGCCCCGAAGAGGGGACCGCTGTATAGAGCATAGGAGCGGCATGTGGGCAGAACGGCCAGCGAGTTACAAAGGTTCAATCCCGTGGAGGGCCAGTCAGCCACTGGCGTCTGCACAAGGCTCGTTGTCAACCAAAACAGATCAGATACAGCCACAAATCAACATCAATCTGATTATTTACAGAGGCTGTTTGTCACTTATTCAGAATTCCTCCACTGGTATGGGCACAATGAAATGAAGTGCCTGCGCCCACCCGTCATGCCACGCCCTGGCCTGAAGCCGCTGCTGGGGGTCCTTCTCGCAGGCCTGCTTCTCCTATGTGCGCAATCACCCGCTTCCGCGCTGCCAGGGTGGATGAGCCGAAGCCATGAAGCGACAGACGAGCTGCGGGTGATTCCCCCCAGCGCTGGACGCCTGCAGGAAGTGGCTCCCCCAGGCGCAATTCAGGAGATCAAACGAGCACTAAGCAATCGACGCCCGCAGTTGCGACTGCTGTCCCCAAAAGCCGACAGCATCACAAATTCGTCCACGCTTGAGCTCACGCTGGCCATCGAGGACTGGCCCGTCAGCCAGGACCCGGAGCTGGGCATCGGCCCCCACGTGGCCATCCAGGTGGATGACCGACCTCTGATCCGGCTTGATCAGCTGGACGACGACGTCCTGAAGATTCAACTGAATGACCTCTCCCCAGGCAGCCACCGGTTTGCAGCCTGGGCTGCCTATC
>CAJWLE010000205.1:0-3281 GCA_913042965.1 uncultured Synechococcus sp. | reverse complement strand
CGGCATTCCTTCCGTCCAACCGCAATCAGAGTGAGGCGATGATCGGAGGCGTGGCGACGCTGTTCGTCGTCCTTGTGGCGCTGAACCTGATCAGCCGCTGGATGATCCGCATCTGCCGGCCCAATGAATTGCTGGTGGTCACCGGTTCGCAGAGCAACCAGGGTGATCAGGGCATGAAGGGCTACCGCGTTGTCGCCAATGGCGGCTGGACCTTCGTCAAACCGATCCTGGAAACAGCACGGCGGATGGATGTGACCCTGCTGCCGGTGCTGGTGGAAGTGAACAACGCCTACTCCCGGGGTGGGACACCCCTGAACATTCAGGCCATCGCCAACGTGAAGGTGAGCACCGATCCAGCGGTGCGCAACAACGCCATCGAACGGTTCCTCGGTCGGGATTCGAAGGAGATCGTTCAGGTGGCCAAGGAAAACCTGGAAGGCAACCTGCGCAGTGTTCTGGCCCAGCTGACACCGGAGCAGGTGAATGAAGACAGGCTTCGCTTCGCCGAACAGATCGCCGAAGACGTTGGCCAGGACCTTCGCCGCCTGGGATTACAGCTGGACACCCTGAAAATCCAGAGCGTTTCCGACGACGTCGACTACCTCAATTCGATCAGCCGCCGGCGGGTTGCCCAGATCGTGCGTGATGCCGAGATTGCCGAAGCCGAAGCCATTGGCCAGGCCGAGCGCATCGAAGCAGAAATGGAAGAAGTAGCGGAGGTCGTGCGGACCGAGGCTGAAACGGATGTTGTCGAGAAGGACAACGCCGTTCGAACCAAAGTCGCGCAGATGGAGAAGCAGGCGCGATCCGAGGAGGAGCGAACCGCCGCCGCAGAGCTGGAGGCTCGCGCACGCGCGGAACAGAAGCTGCAGAAAGTGAGGGCTGACCTGGAAAGGCTGCGGCTGCAGGCCGATCAGGTCCTCCCTGCGGAGGCCAACCAGAAGGCGCAGGAATTGCGCGCCCGTGGTGAAGCAGCCGCAACGGCGGAAGACGTGAAAGCGAGTGCGCTGGTGAACGACCTGCTCACCCAGGTCTGGGATGAAGCCGGCAGCACAGCTGAACTTGTTTTTCTGCTGCAGCAGATCGAGATGGTGCTGGAGCAGGCCACCCGCCTGCCGGGGCGACTCACCCTGAAGCGGGTCACAAGCCTCGATGGCAACGACGCCACCAGCCTGGCAAGCCTCGTTGCCCTGAATCACGTTGTGGTTCGCCAATTCTTCCAGCAGGTGAAGGAGATCCTCGGGATCGACCTGCTGGCCACCTTGTCGTCTAAAGGAGATCGCTGATGTTCATCGCCATTGGTCTGACAGGTGCCGCCGGTGCATGGGCCTTCGTGGCTCTTCTGCGGCAGCTGTATTACATCTGCCAACCCAGTGAGGTGTTGATCTTCTCCGGCCTGCGTCGACGCATCGGATCCGGCCAGCAGGTTGGCTACCGCACGGTGCGAGGCGGCAGCGCCCTGCGCATTCCTGTGCTTGAGGAGGTCACACGACTCGACCTCAGCAACATGACCATCGACCTGCGTGTTGAGAACGCTTATTCGAAAGGAGGGATTCCGCTCAACGTCTCCGGCGTCGCCAACATCAAGATCTCCGGTGACGAACCCGGCATCCACAACGCGATTGAACGGCTGATCGGCAAGGAGCAGGACGAGATCCGACACATCGCCAAGGAAACCCTTGAAGGCAATCTCCGCGGCGTGATGGCCAGCCTGACCCCGGAGCAACTCAATGAAGACAAGGTGACTTTTGCCCGCACCCTGCTCGAGGAGGCTGAGGACGACCTCCAGAAACTGGGGCTGGTTCTCGACACGCTCCAAATCCAGAACATCTCCGATGACGTTCGCTATCTGGATTCCATCGGTCGCAAGCAGCTGGTGGAGCTCAAGCGCGACTCACGGATCGCTGAAGCTGAAGCCAAGTCGCAGTCATCCGTGAAGCAGGCCGAAAACGAGCGGATCACATCACTGCGTCGCCTCGATAAGGAGCTGGCCATTGCGACAGCGGAAGCGGAAAAACGTGTGAAGGATGCCCTAACCCGCCGTGACGCGCTGGTGGCAGAAGTGGAAGCGAAGGTGGGTGCGGAGCTGGCCCGAGCCGAAGCGGAGATCCCTGTGCAACAGGAACGGATCAAACAGGTCACCGAACAGCTTCAGGCCGATGTGATTGCTCCAGCGGAGTCGGAATGCAAAACAATGATGGCGGCAGCGAAGGGACAGGCCGCCACGATCGTTGAGCAGGGTCGATCCCAGGCGGAAGGTCTGCGGGACCTGGTGGAGTCGCTCAAGCACTCGGGTGATGACGCCAAACGCCTGTTCCTGCTTCAAAAGCTGGAGCCTTTGCTGACCATGCTCAGCGACACGGTGCAACCGATCGAGGTGGAAGAAGTGAATCTGATCGGGGAACGGGAGGGACAAGCCAACCTCTCCCTGGCCACTTTGCTCAAGCAGTTTCAGGAGACCACCGGACTGCGTTTGCCTGTCAGCGAGCCCGAATGAATCTTGTCAGCCGCAGCCGGCTCGATCAATATCGCCCCTGAGTTATGAGCCCTAAATGTCGCGAGCGACACGCCTGATCCGCAAGCTTGACAAGGCTTTGGCGCTTCACCAGAGCTTCGGCGACGACCCTGAAGCTTTCGTGGATGACCTGGTCGAAGCTCTTGAACAGGACGTGGCGACCATTCAATCCAAAGACAAACCCACTCATTGGGCTGAAATCTATGTGGAGCGGGACCGAGCCCTGATCAAACAGCAGGTGCTCAATCGAATCATGCAGAAAGGCTCAGAGTGAGCTCTCCGGTGAACTGTTGCCGGTCAGCAGATCGGGGGGCAATCCGCCGAAGGTGAGGGCGAGATTTTCGGAGGTGAACACCTCCGAGGTTTCGCCATAGGCCAACACGGTTTTGTTGATCAACACAACGAGATCACAAAACTCGCGCACATGGCTGAGGTCGTGCGTGGAAATCAGGATGGTGCGCCCCTCATCACGGAATTTCAGGAACAGCTGCGCCATCAACTTTTCGGTGCGCACATCCACGCCATTGAACGGTTCATCCAGCAGCAGCACATCCGCGCGCTGAGCGATCGCCCGTGCCAGAAACGTGCGTTTGCGCTGGCCACCGGACAGGTTTCCGATCGGGCAGTTGCGCAGATCGAGCAGCTCCACCCGTTGAAGAGCATCCCGGACGGCCACGCGATCACTGTTGCGTGGAATCCGCAGAGGATTCATGGCGCCATATCGCCCCATCATCACCACATCCCAGACAGAGACTGGGAACTGGCA
>CAJWLE010000204.1:0-3286 GCA_913042965.1 uncultured Synechococcus sp. | reverse complement strand
CAAAAAAGTCGGGGTGACAGTAGGGGTTTGTCGCGGGAGCGACAAGTTGTATCCGGCACGACGAGCCCGGCGGCGGGGGAGGATCGGAACAGCCGCAGCGATCCATGGATTACAAGAGTGCCGGCGTGGACGTTGAAGCCGGTCGGGCTTTCGTTCAACGGATCAAAGCATCCGTGGAAGCCACTCACCGCAACGAGGTGGTTGGTGGCCTCGGAGGCTTTGGAGGAATGATGCGGCTGCCAAGTGGAATGCGGCAGCCCCTGCTCGTGTCCGGAACCGATGGCGTCGGCACAAAGCTCGAACTGGCGCAGGACCATCGCGCCCATCACGGCGTCGGCATCGACCTTGTGGCCATGTGTGTGAATGACGTGATCACGTCCGGCGCCGCACCACTGTTTTTTCTCGATTACATGGCCACCGGGGCTCTGAGCCCAGATGCCATGGCGGAGGTGGTGGAGGGAATCGCTGATGGATGCCGCGACAGCGGCTGTGCATTGCTGGGCGGTGAAACCGCCGAGATGCCTGGCTTTTACCCTGCTGGTCGTTACGACCTCGCCGGCTTCTGCGTTGCGGTGGTCGAGGAGAGCGAGCTGATCGACGGCCACCGCATCCAAGCGGGTGATGCCGTGATCGGAGTGGCCAGCAGCGGAGTCCACAGCAATGGCTTCAGCCTGGTGCGCAATGTGCTGGAGAAGGCTGGTGCTGATGAATCAACGCGCTACGGACCCGCTCAACGCTCTCTGATCAACGACCTGCTGAAACCGACCCAGCTTTATCCGGCGTTGGTGCAGGCCCTGCTGAAGAACAACATCCCGTTGAATGGCATGGCTCACATCACAGGTGGCGGTCTACCGGAGAACCTGCCGCGTTGTTTGCCTGATGGTTGCCAGGCCCGTTTGTTTCCAGACAGCTGGCCGAGGCCAGCCCTGTTTGATTGGCTCCAGACCGCGGGTGAAATCCCCGAGATCGATCTCTGGAACACCTTCAATCTTGGAATCGGCTTCTGCCTGGTGGTCCCTCCCGAAGGCATCGATTCCGCCTTGGCGATTTGCCAAGAGACTGGGCATGAAGCCTGGAAGATTGGTGCCATTGAGGCGAGCCAAGCCGAAGAGGGCCTGCTGGGAGTCCCCTCCTGAATGCATCGGATTCGTACGGGAAAACCTTGATGCAAAATCTGCATCAGGGTTTTCCCTATGGTGTTGCCAAGCACATCAGGGAACTTCCCTGAGCGCAGCGCCGATACGTCTGGAATTAATCCGATGCCATTTGATAAACCACAGCGCGTTACGCGCCGTAGGTCCTCTGCTGGACCCGTTCCACCACGCCGCCCCATCGGCGCAAGCGATCGTTCCGGTGGCCACAGGCAATCAACACGTCCGACATTTCTCACCCTCAGGGACCACGGGAAAGTTTTCGTGGCGGACATGCCGGACCTATCCGACGGCCAGCTCACTCACATCGGCAAGGAAGCCGAAGAGGTGCTGGAAAGCCTGGAACGTCGCATCGGCGAATTGGAGCAGTCCCTCAGCCAAGGGCCAGAAGATCGCGACACCCTGATCAAAGCCAGCACAAAGCGCGATGTGACCCGTCGCTTTCTACGCGCTCTGGAGGAAGAGAAACAACTCCGGCAGAACAACCCTGCCCTGCGCACCGCAGCAGGAGAATCCTTGCCGCGCACTTTCTTGGAGGTAGCTCGTCATCGTCTGCCTGGGAGCACCTTTGATTCCCTGTTGCAGGAAGCCCTCACGGCTTGCGAGCAGCACCAGGCCGCCCAAACATCTGAGCCTCCAACCAACCCGGAACCTCCCAAAAAAGTGATCCCTCTCCATGGGGAGGATCCATCCAACAGCCTGCCGGTGGTGGTCAGCCCCACACCTCCCACAGCGGCGGAAGCCTGAGCTCCTCAACTGCTCTGAAAGGGATTCGCCGGCATTCGAACAGGGCATAGCGCCCGTTGTCGATCAAGTCGTTCAACCTCCTCCTCAAGCAGCGTCCAATCCAGAGCAGCAGCCACATCCTGTGCCTGCTGCGGTGACCGCAAACCGGGAATCGGGGTTGTTCCCTTGGCGCGACACCAGTTCAGCGCCACCTGCACCATCGACACACAACGCCGGTCAGCAATCTCCTGCATCTCCTGCCGCAAGCCATCACTGGCGGGAAGTAGTCGACGGATGATCCGCCGCCGCAATGCCGTTCCAGTGGAGAAATCAGCACCCGGTTTTTGCGAGAGCACTCCGAAAGCCAGCGGGCTGTAGGCCAGCACCTCGATGTCTCGCTCTCTGCAGATTTTGATGAGAGCCTCTCCAGAACGCTCTCCAGGCGCGAGCAACGAAAACTGCACCTGCACACTGCTCAAACGAACAGATCTTTTCGCGAGTCGCTCGTGCATCCAGAGCAGCCGCTTGGGGCCGACATTCGAAACCCCTAGCTCAGCCACGGTCCCGTCCTGAACACGATCCGCCAAACCATCCAGCAAGGCCGCCTCCTGCCAGGGGGCATAACGGGCGGTGCTCCAGTGAAGTTGAACCCTCTTCAAGCATCCCTGCAGCCGTTCCTGACTGGCTTGAAGAGCGCGGTCCATCCCCCTGCGCCCCAGACGCCAGGGGAAAGGGGCCAGTTTTGAAGCGATGCAAAGCTCAGCCCGGCGCCGCGCCGGTATGGCTGCGGTGAAACGACCCAGAAGAAGCTCACTGCGGCCATTCAACCGACCGGTGCCATAGGAATCGGCTGTATCGACAAGGGTCAGGCCCGAGGAAAGCGCCTGACGGAATGTGGCCTCAAGGACAGCATCGTCCCGCTGTGGTTCATACCCCCAAATCAGCTGATTCCCCCAGGCCCAGGTCCCGAATCCAATGCCGTTCAACGGACCACCGCCACTGGCAGCCATGATCTCCTCATCAACGAGGCGTCCATGGTGGCCGAATCATCGAGAGCGGCGCTGGGCACCGATTTGGCACAGCCCGAAGCCAGCCAGGCAGAAGAAAAGGTTCTCTGCGAGCACTGCCAACGCACATCAAGCAATGGAATCCGTTGCATGGGCATGTGCGTCGCAGACAGCGATTACTGATTGCAAGCTGGAGCAGCGGTGGCAGCGGCCAGACGATCAGCGTTGAACGTCGTGCATTTGGGAGACTGATCCGATCAAGGCGACTAACGCCCAGAGTTCACCTGTGTCGTTGCCAACAAATCCCAGCCGCAAGCAGAACAACTCGAGAAGCTGGAACGATCTTCAGAAGGCGGCACCCAGATTCGAACTGGGGATAAAGGATTTGCAATCCTCTGCCTT
>CAJWLE010000203.1:0-3292 GCA_913042965.1 uncultured Synechococcus sp. | reverse complement strand
TGATGCTTGGACAAGCAACGGTCCCCCACGGACATCCCGATGATCTGGTGTTGCGCTTGCTCCAATGTCATCTCGGGGTTGGGATGTCGAGCCTTCTGTTTCGACGGCTTCGGGAGGAACACGGTGTTGCCTACGAAGTTGCAGTGCACTATCCACAATTGATGGGACCAGCCCCCTTTGTGCTTCTTGCTGCTACTGGGATGGAACGGGCTGAACTCAGCCTGCAACTCCTTCTTCAAAGCTGGGACGAGCTCTGCCAAACCACTCTGAGTCAAGCCGATCTAACCCTTGCGCGCGCCAAGTTCATCGGTCAGTTGGCCCAGGCACGGCAAACCTGCTCTCAACGCGCTGAGCGGAGGGTTCAACTTCGCGCCATGGGACTGCGCGATGACCATGACCAGAGCTGTATGGAAGCCATTGCATCAATCACGGTTGATCGCATCCAAGAGACCTGCCAACGCTGGTTCCAGAAACCCCAGCTCAGCCTCTGTGGTCCGCCCGAATCATTAGAGACTCTGGAGCGGGTTTGGGCTAAACGACATCCATAACGCGATCACTCCACTGAGTCATCGACATCATCTTGAGCGTCATCACCTATGGCAGCAGCCTCGAGTTGATCGAGGGAGATTAAATAGGTGCCGCGGCGAAACCGAACAGCGACGGTGTCGAGAGGATGTAGCGCAACGACTTCCCCCACTTCATCCAGGCTGACAAGGTCCGATGGACGCAACATCGGCATGGGATCGGCGGTCTTCAGATAAGGAAGTTGTTGCTTCAGTCGCAACCTGTCACCAATGGAGGCCGTCATGATCTCTAGGCAGGACGTTCATTCTCGAGCAGGATGGCCCCAGTTGTTTGTGGAACGTGAGGGCTCTCGCTATTTGGAGCGGTGCCCTGGCTGGGCTGATGGCCATTTTGATTGGCAGCCTTGTGCCTGCGGCACTGCTCCTACCAACTCCGCAGCTCGCGGTTGTTGATCTCCCCGCAACCTGGCAAGTCTCCGCATTGTTGGTCTGCGCCATGGTCAGTGGCCCACGCGCTGGCGTCATTGCGGCGGTGGCCTACTTGAGCATGGGCTTCATCAACCTCCCGGTGTTCCACGGCGGTGGTGGGTTGAATTACCTGCTTGAGCCTGGCTTTGGATACTTGGCGGGCTTTGTTCCAGCAGCCTGGTTGACCGGCCGATTGGCGCATCAAACGGGAATGCAGGACCTACCAAAGCAGTGCTTCGCTGCTGGAGCTGGTCTCTTGGTTTTGCAGTTGTGTGGCCTTCTCAACCTCGGATTGGGTGCGCTATTCGGACGGTGGAGTTCACCGGTGTTGAGCCTGATCATGCAGTACTCAATCAACCCACTTCCGGCTCAAATTTTCCTTTGCATCGCATCGGGCTTACTCGCTGTGATTTTGCGTCGCCTACTAATCGTTGAATCATGAGCAGGGTGCTGCAACGATCCACAACCTTGTCGATTGCTGCAGCCATCGTGCTGATCGATCAGCTGAGTAAGGCCGGACTCTCGGCGATCTTGGTTGATGGCAGATCGATTCCCGCCATCCCTGGGATCCTCTCTCTGCAACTGGTTCACAACAGTGGTGCTGCCTTCAGCCTGTTCAGCGGATCCACAGAATTCCTAGGCCTGCTCAGCCTATTGGTGAGTTTGGGGATCTTGGTCTGGATTGGGCGACAGCGTGCGATACCTCTTTGGCAAGGCCTAGCGACGGCATGCCTGTTGGGCGGAACGCTTGGCAATGGCTTAGACCGCTGGCGCCTTGGCTACGTGGTGGACTTTCTCGCGCTCGTGCCGATCAACTTCCCGATCTTCAACGGCGCTGATATCGCGATCAATCTTGCGGTGCTGTGTTTCGTCTTGGATCTCTGGCTCAACCGCCATGACGGGGAGCATGGTTAATCCCACATTGCTGATTCAACAGCTGAATCAGCGCGAACGAAGCATCGAACTCCACGGCGAGAGTTACCGGCTGGGGCGCGATAAAAACGCTGACATCCCTCTCATTCATCCAGCGATCAGCAGGTTTCACGCACGATTGGTCCGTCGTGGTCGGCGCTGGTTACTGATCGACGAACAATCAACCAATGGCTTGTGGTGGCAGGGAAAACGGATTCAAGAACTCGAACTCCGCGACGGAGATCACATCGCACTGGCTCCAGCCTCAGAGCCCGATGCACCTCAGCTGAACTTCAGACATTCGTCGGATCGAGACCAGCAGAAATGGGCACATCGGATTGGCCTGGTGATCGCCGCAGCGCTGACAGCGGGCTCAGGTCTACTAGTGGTTGCCAATCTCAGCGTGCCCGTGCGGGGTCGTTTGGCACGGGTGCAAGGGCCAATCGCTCTTTACGACCGAGACGATTTGCCGATCAGTTCACTGGATTCCGAGCGGCACAACGAGTTGCAACGCCTGGATGCCTTCTCCCCAAAACTGATCAGTGCCGTCATTGCCAGTGAGGACAGTCGTTTCTGGTGGCACCCTGGCATTGACGCGATCGGAACCCTGCGCGCCCTGGTCACGAATGTGCAGGGACGGGAGGTGCTGGAGGGAGGCAGCAGTCTCACGCAGCAACTCGCTCGAAGCCTCTATCCCGATCAAGTGGGACAAGGAGACACCCTGGAACGGAAATGGAGGGAGTTACTCGTTGCCCTTCAGCTGGAAACCCAGTTCAGCAAATCAGACCTGTTGTTGAGCTATCTCAATCGCGTTTATCTCGGCGTGGGCTATGGCTTTGAGGATGCTGCCCAGGCCTATTTCGACACCTCAGCTGCAACACTTCGCCTCGACCAAGCGGCACTCCTGGTGGGTTTACTGCCGTCTCCCAATGGCCATGATCCATGCCGCCACCCCGCAAGGGCCCTACAAGCCCGCAATCTTGTTCTGAACAAAATGGCCGACCAAGGGAAAATTTCCCTCGACACAGCCCGTTTGACACGACGTCGCCCGATTCAACTCGCGCCAGAGGCCTGTAGCCGTCGTCATGCGGATGCAGCGCCGTTTTACAGCGACCAAGTTCAGCGTGATCTCGCCGCATTGGTTGGTGCTGACGTTGCCGAAGAAGGAAATTTTTTAATCGAGACGTATTACGAGCCGCACCTTCAAGCGGTCATGCAGCGACAGCTGCGTCGTGCTCTGCGGGTGAATAGCGGACGTGGGATTGACCAGGGTGCGGCTGTCTTGATCGACAGCCGCAGCGGTGGTGTTCTCGCGATCAGTGGTGGCCGCGACTTCCGAGCCAGTCAGTTCAATCGCGCCTCGATGGCACTCCGACAACCAGGAAGCA
>CAJWLE010000202.1:0-3297 GCA_913042965.1 uncultured Synechococcus sp. | reverse complement strand
CGAGCACATAATCCGTTCGCAGCTCCAGCAGAGCCGGCGCCAGAGCGACCAGCACACAAGCCAGCAGGGCCAGGCCGACACCGTGCAAACGACGGCCCCAGCCCGCCACGGCCACCAGCAGCAGCCCGTGCCACAGGCTGAGACTCCAGGCGGCTTGAGCGGGATCATCACCGCTGAACGACATCACGCTGCCATTCACCAGCGAAGCCAGGGGGGGAATCTTGGGGGAAAGATCCAGCAACGACGCCCATCCCTGCCAGCTCCCACCGGGGAGGAGACCAAGCGCACGGCCATGGTCGAGAGCGCTGTTGAGATAGTCGGCCTGATCCCAGGCTGGAACTCCGCCCTGGTGAAACCACCAGAGGCGATCCAGAACGGTGGCCACCAGCCAGATCAGAACCACTCCGAGGCCGAAGCGCCAACGCTGTCTCACACGATCTCCAACCGTCGGCGCTCGTCCTGAAGCCGTTTACGGCGCTGCTTGGCCTCCCGCAGCATTTCACGGCCGTCGTGGAGGTAATTATCCACGTAACCCATCGTGTAGCGCTCCAGCTCCGCCAGAGCGTCTTCCACTTCGGAGAAGCAGTGATAAACGCTGAGACCGAATCCACCAGCGGAGGGGGGAGTAGGCAACGACTGAAACAGCTCTTTGATCCGTTCAATCCGACGGCCACTGCTCTCGAGGTAGCTACAGAACGACTCCATCAGCTCATCGTCGTAGGGATCCGCCGACAGGGCCTTGAACTGGTTGGGGAAGGGATTGATCACTTCACCGAGCATGCGATCGATCGGTGCGTACACCTGCCGCAACCAACGCACCAGTAAATCGTCCGCCTCCACAGCGCGATTGTGCTCGGCTGCAGCTCGACGCAGATCCGGCGCCGTTGTGGAACGCCCTGATGACAACCGCGTCCGGTCGTGAGCCCGGCGCCGCTCGACATCACTCAGCACTTCCCAGGCTGCATTCAGCGCCAGCATCCGTTGGTCATCCCCACCCGCGTCGGGATGATGCTGCTTCACCAATCGCCGATAGGCCGCTTTGATCTCAGCAGCGGTGGCGGATGGGAGAACCTCCAGCACGGCGTAGGGATCGGCCATCACTCAACGTTTCTTGCACCATGGTCACAGCTGCGCGTCCCGACGTGCCGGCAACAGGGCGCCCGACGTGAACATGGGCGTGGAGAGATAGCGCTCGCCATAGCTGGCCAGCATCACCACAATGCGGCGTTCGGCAAAGGATGGGCGCTGAGCCAGTTGCAGGGCTGCCGCCACTGCTGCGCCACTGCTGATACCGCAGAGGAGCCCCTCCGCCCGGGCCAGCCGACGGCCGGTCTCCATCGCCGCGGCATCGTCCACAGCGATCACCTCATCAATCAGGTCACGGTCCAGCACAGCGGGAACAAACCCCGCACCGATGCCCTGGATTCGATGCGCTCCCGGCGGCTTGCCTGAGAGCACAGCACTCCCAGCTGGCTCCACAGCCACCACGTGCAGGCCCGGATTGCGCTGCTTCAGCAAACGGGCACAACCCGTGATGGTGCCACCGGTGCCAACCCCAGCCACCAGCGCATCCAGCCGTCCTTCACAGTCGCGCCAGATCTCCTCAGCTGTGGTGCGTTCATGCACAGCTGGATTGGCTGGGTTATCGAACTGCTGCAGGAGATAGGCCCCAGGGATTTCAGTCTCAAGCTCTTTCGCCAAGGCAATGGCACCCGTCATTCCCTCGGCCCCATCGGTGAGTTGCAGCTCGGCTCCGTAGGCCCGGAGCATGGCTCGCCGCTCGGTGCTCATCGTGTCCGGCATGGTGAGGATCAGCCGGTAACCACGGGCTGCGGCCACCATCGCCAGAGCGATTCCGGTGTTGCCGCTGGTGGGCTCCACGAGCACCGTTCGGCCCGGTTGAATCGTGCCCCGGGCCTCCGCCTCCAACACCATGGCACTGGCGATCCGGTCTTTCACCGAAGCGGAGGGATTGAAGCTTTCGAGCTTGGCCACCACCTCGGCGAAACAACCCTTCTCTAATGGCAGCCGGTTGAGCCTCACACAAGGCGTGCTTCCGATTAGAGCAGTGATGTCGGAGGCAATACCCATCTGCAGTTCAGGCACAAACCGAAAAGCACTTCAACTTTCACATTTCGGCAACAAAACAAACCTAGTTCAAGATCTCAAGGCCAGAGCACAAAGCAATAAAAAAGCCGCCCCGTAAAGGGACGGCATAAGCGAAGCAATGAAAGCTACTTCGATCAGAAGGTGAACGTGGTTTTAACAAAACCACCATGCACATAATCGCCGGAAAGGCTGCCTGAATACTCGTCAATCGCGAAGTAGGTCGGCGTGACTGTGATGTTGTCTGTTACAACAAACTTGTAGAAGACTTCATACATTTTGTTGTAGTCATCATCAACCTTTGGCGCTTGTCCAGTGGCAAATCCAAAGGAATTACCCTCAACGAACACATCACTCCACTCAAATCCGACGTACCAACCGTGGATCTCGTCGTCAGAATCGTCAGGATCTGACATGGACCAACCACCGCTGATCGAAGGAATGAAGCCTGAATCCTCTGGCTTCCAAGCAGCTGCAACACTGTAACCAACACGGTTGTCGCCGGCAGCAGCGGCAGCCTTATTGGTACCAATGGTCAGGCCAACATTTTGCGCGTAGGCAAAGCCCACCTGTGCCAGAAAATTACCATTGAGGAGTTCACCGTCATAAAACAGCTGCCAAGATGACGTTGAACCAGTCTCATCTCGGCCGATACCGGTGGTGCTTCCATCCCAGGCAACATAGTTGCCGCTAAAGGAGAAACCGGAATCGCCGAAGCTGTAAACAGCACCTAAACCAGCACCAGCGCCGGCCAGGTTATTGGTTGCCCAAGCACCGCCGTAGGTGAAGAAATCAAGCAGAAGATCCGAGGGATAGTACGTGGCATAGCCCGCATACATACCGGCATCGTCGGTACGCACGACGGGACCGGCTGTCACCGTGAGATTGTCACCAACTGGGAAGGTATAGAAGAGACGATCAACGACCAGATCGTTACCAGTGCCAGAGGCAGTCTCGACAAAAGAAAGACCGTTAATAAAGGGGCCTTCAAAGTTACCGGCGCGAAGACGCGTAGTAAGCGAGTCCTTTCCGGTAAAGGACGTGTCTAATGTCAAACGAAAATCGTATTGGAAGGTGAAGTTTTCACCTTCACCACCATCAAAACCATCCATACCACCCATAACCCAGGCGGAATAACCCTTGAGTTTGGTGGTGGTGGAGAACTGGGTTGCTTCCAGTTCGCCCACGCGG
>CAJWLE010000201.1:0-3298 GCA_913042965.1 uncultured Synechococcus sp. | reverse complement strand
TTGCTGCGTGGCGAAGCCCTGGCCAAAGCCGTTGCCAGCATCTCGTTCCCCTTTTTCGAGATTGTGCAAAGCCGGCGCAGCTTTCTTGCAGCCGCTTGGGCACTTCGACGCCAGGGGATCGTCTGTCTGCGCGGCGCCGGTTCCAATCAAGATTTGACATCGATCCAAGAGGAAATTCACAACTTTTTGGAGAACATTCAGTCAAATAACCTTCTAAATCTCCAGGAGATTGCCTATCTCAACCTTCCGAATAAACGAGCAATAAAGGGATACAACAACTTCAGAGACGCCGATCGTGCTGTCATCAATTATCGGGTGAAGCGGCCTGACGGACGGACGGGAAGTGATGCCGGAATGATCGATATCTTTCACCCCGAACGACTTTCACCCAATTTGGACAAGAGGATCAAGAACTGCTTGCATGAACAATTGATCCAGAGATTATTACTGGTTAGCAGCTTGAATCGACTACAGGTAAAATGCCGCAATCTGTACTTAAACCAGGGTGTCCAGGACACTCGCGGATTTCACTGCGATGGCCGGTCCTTGAAATTCAAGTCTTTTGTTTATATCAGCGACGTCAATAAACTGGACGACGGTCCCTATTGTTATGTCAAAGGGTCACATCGACGCCGTCGCTTGTGGCGGAACAATTCAACATTCAACAAACAGAACCAACTGGATCCCTTTGAATTCAGCCAACTTCAAGCTTCTGAAGCGATCTCTGTTTTCGCGAAGGCAGGAGACATGGTGATCTCATCGCAAAAAGGAGCTCATTGCGGCCATCCTCAGCACCTTGAAGCCAAACGCGCAGTTTTAGTGAATATGTATCAGCGCTAAACCATTAAAAAAGGCGAGGATGATCTCGCCTTTTGGTTGGATATTGAATGAAACGTCAGTCGACCAGTTTCGGATCAATTTCAGCCATATAACGAGCCTCACAACCCTTGATGATTTCCACGGCCTTTTCAGTACCGAAGAAGCCATTCACGGTGCAAGTGCCAGGCTTTTTGAGATCCTTGTAGTGCTCCCAGTAGTAGGTGGTTTCCTTCTTCCAGTGGTCTCCAAGATCCTCAAAACTCTTGATGTGATCCATGCGTTTGTCATCCGCGAGCACAGCGATCACCTTGTCGTCGACTTCTCCGCCATCGTCAAAGGTCATCACTCCGATGATTCTGGCTTCAACAATGGATCCTGGCACCAAAGGTTCGGTGACGTTGACGATCTCGATATCAAGTGGATCACCGTCTTCATCCCAGGTCCGAGGAATGCAGCCGTAGGCGAAGGGGTAAGCGAGCGAGGAGTAACCCACGCGATCCAACTTGAGGTGGCCGGTTTCCGTGATCAACTCGTACTTGTTGATCGTGTTGGAGTTGAGCTCCACGATCGTGTTGAGACGAAGCTCGGCTTCATCAGCGAAGGCCGGCAGCACATGCAGCAAGTTCGGCATGCTGCGGCTGGGAGCCTGATCGAGATTGGCCATGGACGGCGGTGGACGGCGCCGGGATCCTACGGGGGACCCTGAAGGTCACAACGTCGCAAGACGATTCAACTTGGCGGTTAAGTGGCGAAGAAACGCTGCACTGTCCAGCGGGCGGCCCGTGACCTGCTGCACAAGATCTTCGGCATTCAGAGCCCTGCCCACACCATGGACGTTTTGACGCAACCAGCCGAGCATGGGGGTCACATCCCCCGCGGCGATGTGCTCTTCCGGGGAACCAATCTCAGTCTCCATGGCCTCAGACAGCTGGGCACTGATCAAATGCCCCAGCAGGTAAGACGGGAAATACCCGAAGAGACCCTCGCTCCAGTGCACATCCTGGAGACATCCCTCTGCATCGCAAGCCGGCTGAACACCAAGCAGCTGGCCATAGCGTTGATTCCACTCATCCGGGAGGTCCTGCACCGCTAATCCCTGTTCCAGCAGTGCGATTTCAAGATCGGTGCGAATGAGGATATGCAATCCATAGCTGAGTTCGTCGGCCTCCACCCTGTTCAGACCTGGAGCGAGGGGATTCATCGCCCGCCACAGATCGCCGGCGGATGTCAGTGGTGCTCCTGCCTCAGCGAAGCGCTGCCACCACTGATGCGCAAAGGGGAGACTGCGGGCCACCCGGTTTTCCCAGAACAACGACTGGCTTTCATGAACCGCCATGGACGTGGCCTGACCAAGGGGCCACGTAAACCACTGATGGCTCTGATCCGGCAGGCCCTGCTCGTAAAGGGAGTGGCCCCATTCATGGGCCGTTGCAAGAAAACAGGAGAGGGGCTGACCTGGAACAACCCGTGTCGTGATGCGGTAATCCGCAGGGCCAAGGGTGATGGAAAACGGGTGTGGAGATCGCGCCATGCAGGTGATGGCGGAATCCCGCCCCCATGAGCGCAGCAACTGCTCGCACAACTGCTGCTGAGCTGGTTCATCCAGATCCCAGTCCATCGTGCGGGACTGGGAAATCGCCCGGGTTTCTTTCACCAGCTCAGGCAATCGCGCCCGCAAGGGCGCAAAAAGCTCCTGCAGGCGATTGAGGTTCAGATCCGGCTCAAACGGCTGAGCCAGCGTCTCCCAGCAGGAACGCGGTTCCTGCAGCTGACGGGCCTGCTCCTTGCGCAGATCGATGAGCGTCTGGAGCGCAGGAGCAAAGCCAGCAAAATCTGATGCTGCTCGCGACTGTTGCCAGCAGTTGTAGCCGTTGGCTTTGGCCGTGGCGATGGAGGCGACAAGTTCAGGATCCAGGGCCTGCTGACGACGGAGGTCCTGCTCAAGCAGATCAAGGTTGCGCCCCTGCTGCGCGCAATGTTCGCCGCTCGCCCAGGCCTGACGAGCCTCGGCCACCAGATCGGCATAGAGGCTGGAACTCTGGCGTGCATGCAGCTGTCGGGCCAGCAACGTCAGCTGCTCACCCCGCCATGCTGCTCCGCCGCTGGGCATTCTCGTGTTCTGGTCCCAGTACAAGGTGCTTTGAATCGAGCCAAGCAACTGGGTGTCCCGCAAGTGCATCCCCAACCGATCCCAGGCCGATGCGGCCGACGCCATCCGGACAAAGCTTCTGAGCAGACCCTAACGAGCATGTTTGGACCGGCAGTGGCCAAACCTTGCCATCTGAGGCCAACCTGGAACAGTCGCGTTCCGCGGTGACATGCGTCGTTTCCTGATCAAGACAGCTATCGCGATCTCTTTGCCGATCGCTCTATGGCCCTTGAAGGTGATCTACCGACGGCCATCGACCTGACATCTGATCAGCTCTTGTTCTCGGATGAAGCCTGTTGCTCGCCTCCCGAGCGTCCCTGGTTGCCCCTG
>CAJWLE010000200.1:0-3318 GCA_913042965.1 uncultured Synechococcus sp. | reverse complement strand
GGCCGCCCCTAATGGCGTCAGCGCAAAGAGGGGTGGGGGCGTCTCTAGGCGACCTTATTGTCTTGTCTGAATTGAGTCTTTTAACCGATGGTTGGTCTTGCTCTCTTCTCTTATTAAGAGCAAAGCCTTCATCAAGTCATGGACACAATGTTTTTCGTTGGCATCAATGCGGGTCTTCTGGTCCTGCTTGTTTTTGGCCTCGTTTCAGCCAAAGACAAGATTAAAGCCGGTCGCAAAGAGATCATTTAAATCAAGCGTCACGCCGGATTCGCTGAAGCTATTGCGCTGGCTTCGATTTTTGAATCTATCGCTTGTTTGCTGATTTCCGGTCGAGGCTGCTGGCGAAGCGGCCGATCAGAACTCCCATCACGGCTGCCAGATACAGCGGTCCGACGATGCTGGTGGTCACACTGACCATCCGAGCCAGCGGCAGCATTGGGTTGATGTCGCCAAATCCAACGGTCGTCAGACAAACAAAGGCGTAGTAATTGAGCGCTGAAAATGCCTCGGCTGCAGCGAGAACGCTTCCCTGTTCGACCGCATCTACAACCAGAGGTTCAAAGCTGCCTGGTTGGATCGTTTCAAGGGCGCTCATCACCAGGCCGGCGGTCAGACCGATATGCAGATAGCCGGCGGTGGCACCCATCAGCAGGGCATCATTCACGCGTGGTTCCACGGCGAAGCGCTTCACCAGTCGGATCACGCTCCATCCCACCAGCAGACTCCAGCTGAGTGCCAGCGGCACTCCACTGTTGATCAGCTCAAGGGGCGTGAGGAGCCAGAGCCAGAGCGTTGCCACCGACACCAGGCCAAGGCCTCGGTACACCCGCCGACTCCAGATCGGCTCATGCTCCTCCCGTCCCATGACCTGGGTGAGAAGAAGAGCGATCAGGGTGTAGCCCACATGGGTGGCCCAGAGCAGCCGGGGAAAGCCGAAGCCCACCATCGCAATCACGGTGAACAGCAACAGCAGCTTCAGGTGGTATTCCCTCCGGGCGCGGGTCTTGCTCATGCCGGTTCCGACAGTCCTTCGCCGAACACCTGCATGGTGCAACGGCTACGTCATCAGAACAAGTTGAGTTGTCCTCCCCGTCGGCACTGCCAGCCATGGGATGACCAGGGCTCCAGCATGGGTTCGAGGGCGCGGCGATGGTGCCCATCGCCAGGTTCCAGCCAGACCTCCTCGAGGCCTGCGGGAATGATCACCGGCATCCGGTCATGCAGCGGTGTGATCAGTGCATTGGGTCGAGTCGTGATCACGCAGCAGGTTTCCACTTCGCTGCCATCCGCACCGATCCAGCGGTCCCAGAGGCCAGCCAGCCAGAACAGCGGTGTTTCCAGCTGTTGAACCTGCTGACCTTGTTCGTAGAACCCATCGGCGGGCAGAAGGCAGCGGTGGTGTCGCCAGGGGCCGCGAAAGGAGGCTTTCTCCGCCAGCGTTTCAGCGCGGGCGTTGATTGGTCGAGGCCCCGCCGAGGGATCTTTTACCCAACCTGGCAAGAGCCCCCAGAGCATGTGAGCGGTGCGGCTGCGACCGTGTTCATGTCGCAGCGTTAATACCGGTTCCCCTGGACGGATCAAGGGGCGAGGCGCGTAATGGGCCAGCCAGCCGCGATCGTCATCCAGCAGCCATGGCTTCAGCCAGGCCTTCAACCCATCCAACGGAGTTTCGAGGCTGTAGCGACCACACATGGGCGGACCCTAGGCGTCGTTCGGTTCTCCTACCCGTTGGCTTCTGGTCATACCTCGTAGCGTGAACGTACCCGGGCAACAGCCATGCCGATCCGTCAGGACGACAACCGACCAAACCGTCGTTTCGGGATCATCAACCTCGTGCTGATCGGTTTCGGTGTTCTGTTGCTGTTCAGCAGCTTCGTGCCCAACAACGGCATGCAGCAGGTTCCCAAGGTGCCGTACTCGTTGTTCCTGGATCAGGTGAACGACGGGGCCGTGAAGCGCGCCTACATCACCCAGGACCAGATCCGCTACGAACTCAGCGATCCAGAGGAGGGAACGCCGCCTGTTTTGGCGACCACTCCCATCTTTGATATGGATCTGCCTCAGCGCCTGGAAACCAAAGGGGTTGAATTCGCAGCTGCTCCGCCGAAGAAGCCCAATATCTTCACCACGATTCTCAGCTGGGTGGTCCCACCGCTGATTTTCATCCTGGTTCTTCAGTTCTTTGCCCGTCGTTCGATGGGTGGCGGTGCCCAGGGTGCCCTGAGCTTCACCAAGAGCAAGGCCAAGGTTTATGTGCCGGATGAGGAATCTCGCATCACCTTTGCGGATGTGGCCGGCGTTGATGAGGCCAAGCAGGAACTCACTGAGATCGTTGATTTCCTCAAGCGGCCAGAGCGCTATGCCGAGATCGGCGCCCGGATCCCCAAAGGAGTTCTTTTGGTGGGCCCTCCCGGTACCGGCAAAACGCTGCTCTCGAAAGCAGTGGCCGGTGAGGCCGAGGTGCCCTTCTTCATTATCTCGGGCTCGGAATTTGTTGAGCTCTTCGTTGGTGCCGGTGCCGCTCGGGTGCGCGACCTGTTCGAAGAAGCGAAGAAAAAAGCCCCTTGCATCATTTTCATCGACGAACTCGATGCCATCGGCAAGAGCCGCTCAGGCTCGATGGGAGTCGTGGGTGGCAATGACGAGCGGGAGCAGACCCTGAACCAGCTGCTCACCGAGATGGATGGTTTCACCGCTCAGGACAAGCCAGTGATCGTGCTGGCGGCCACAAACCAGCCGGAAGTTCTTGATGCTGCCCTGCTGCGTCCGGGTCGTTTTGACCGCCAGGTTCTGGTGGACCGTCCTGACCTCTCCGGTCGCAAAACCATTCTTGAGATTTACGCCAAGAAAGTGAAACTTGCCGAGGAGGTTGACCTCGACAGCGTCGCCCAGGCCACCAGCGGTTTCGCTGGTGCCGACCTGGCCAACCTGGTCAATGAAGCGGCACTCCTGGCGGCTCGAGCCCAGCGCAAACGCGTTGAGCAGCAGGACCTTGGTGAAGCGATCGAGCGAGTTGTGGCTGGTCTTGAAAAGAAGAGCCGCGTGCTTCAGGACGATGAAAAGAAGGTGGTGGCGTATCACGAGGTTGGACACGCCATCGTTGGTCACCTGATGCCTGGCGGCAGCAAGGTGGCCAAGATTTCGATCGTGCCCAGAGGGATGAGTGCCCTTGGCTACACGTTGCAGCTGCCCACGGAGGAGCGCTTCCTCAATTCCAAGGAGGAGCTGCAGGGGCAGATCGCAACCCTCCTCGGTGGTCGCTCCGCTGAAGAGATCGTCTTCGGCAAGATCACCACGGGTGCTGCCAACGATCTGCAG
>CAJWLE010000199.1:0-3320 GCA_913042965.1 uncultured Synechococcus sp. | reverse complement strand
CGGTGAGCTGGCTCCGGATCCTCTCAACGTTGATCGGCTGCGTTTGAATCGCCTGTTGCACCAAACTCCCGACCTACCTGACCGCAGCTGATCTAGAGGGAGTGCTGTGGCGTCGGCACAGCTTGGCGATCATCCCTTCTTCGTCTGCTTCCACCACGTTGATGTCCAGGCCTGGAAGCCATTTCAATTCAAGCTTGAGCTCTCCAAGAAGAGCAACATCGTGTTCGCCGATTCCACCGGTGAGAGCCAGAACATCCGCACCGCGCAGGCTGGCGGCCATGGAGCCGATCAGCTGCAAAAGCCTGTGTTTGAAAACGGCTAGAGCCCTGATGGCACCGTTGTGTCCTGCCAATGCCTCAGACCGGATTTCCTGCATGTCTCCGCTCAGGTCTGAAAGGCCCTTGAGGCCGGATTGTTCTTGAAGGATGCTGGCGATCTGATCCGCGCTGTATCCCTTCCGCATCAAGTCCAGCAGCAAGCCGGGGTCGACCGAGCCGGATCGTGTGGCCATCACCAATCCCTCCAGTGGGGTGTATCCCATGGTGGTGTCGATGCAGATCCCTCCGCGGATGGCGGCAAGTGAGGCACCCGCGCCGAGATGGGCGCTGATCAGCCTCAGCTGCGCGGGATCCTTCCCATGTTCGCGCCATTGCCTCGCGATGGATTCCGAAACGTGTTGATGGTTGATCCCATGGAAACCAAAGCGACGAAATCCCCCGCAGCGCAGCTCTGTCGGGATCGCATAGCTGCTGGCAGCTGCCGGCAAACTGCTGTGAAAGGCAGTGTCAAAGCAGGCCCACTGGGGAACCGATGGAGCCCAGCCGCGACTCCATGCCAAACCACGCAGTGCCGGTGGGTTGTGCAGGGGAGCCAGAGGGATCAGCTCTTGCAGCGTCTTCTCCACGACCCGGTCGATCAAGGTGGGAGCTGTGAATTGCTCACCGCCGTGAACAACCCGATGGGCGATCAGGTCAATGTGATCACGGAAAGGCTTGAGTTGCGGCGCTAGCCAGCTGTCGAGGACCCAATCCAGTTCATCGCTGGGCTGGAGGCTGCGGCTCTTCTGCCATGGGCAAGCCCCGGTGGGATCCACCAGGGCTGCCTTCAGGCTGGAACTGCCGAGGTTGAGGACCAGGCAGAGCTCTCTCATCAGGGAACGTCGCAGGTGATCTCAACATTGAGAGGATCGACGGACCAGATGTTTTGGCAGTACTCGGCAATGGAGCGGTCGGAGGAGAAGAAACCGGTCCGCGCTGTGTTCAGCAGCGACATTCGATTCCAGTGCATCCGGTCGGTCCAGGCCAGGCTCACCGCTTCCTGGGCGCGTAGGTAGTCGGCAAAGTCCGCCATCACGTAGAAGGGGTCATTACCGGTGAGGTTGTCCAGCAGCGGACGGAACAGCTCACCATCACCGTTGCTGAAGTGCCCCATCTCGATCAAGCGCAGGGCTTCCTGCAGCTCTGGCATGGCTGCAATGAAATCGGCCGGGCGGTAGCCGCCCTGCTTGAGGGCGGTGATTTCTTCCACGGTCTTTCCGAACAGGAAGAAATTCTCGCCACCCACCAGATCGCGGATCTCAACATTGGCCCCATCGAGAGTGCCGATGGTGAGAGCCCCGTTCATGGCAAATTTCATATTGCCGGTGCCGGAGGCTTCCTTGCCAGCGGTGGAGATCTGCTCGGATAGATCAGACGCTGGGTAGACCTGTTCCCCAAGTTTCACGTTGTAGTCCGGCAGGAACACCACACGAAGCCGCCCGTCCATGTCGGGATCGGCGTTGATCGTGTCGGCGATGCCGTTGATGAAACGGATGATCAACTTGGCCATGTAATAGCCCGGAGCTGCCTTGCCGCCGAAGATCACGGTGCGGGGAGCCATGCCGTCAGCCCTTCCGTTTTTGATCCGCAGGTACTGGGTGATCACCTGCAGGGCGTTGAGATGCTGGCGCTTGTACTCGTGGATGCGCTTCACCTGAACGTCGAACAGGCTGGCAGGGTCCACCAGCACGCCGGTGTTGCGATGGATGTAGCCGGCCAGCTTGCGTTTCACCGACAACTTGGTGCTTCCCCAGAGCTCCAGGAAGCCCTGGTCGTTTTGATGCTCCTCGAGTTTGCGCAGGTTCTCCATGTTGGAGATCCAGTCCGGACCAACATGCTCATCCAGCAACTGGGAGAGTTCCGGGTTGGCCAGCGCGACCCAGCGGCGGGGGGTGACACCGTTGGTGACGTTGGTGAATTTTTCTGGCCAGAGGGCTGCGAATTCCGGCAACAGGTCGGTTTTCACCAAATCGGAATGCAATGCCGCCACACCATTCACATGGTGAGCGCCGATGGTGGCCAGATGGGCCATGCGAACAGCCTTGCTGCCGTCTTCGTCGATGATCGATAGCTTCCGCTGAATGGCGTCATTGCCGGGATACCTCAACCGAAGCTGCTGGAGGAAGCGACGGTTGATCTCATAAATCAGCTCCAGGTGACGGGGGAGAAGGTTGCCGAACAGGTCGAGATCCCATTTCTCCAGGGCTTCCGGCAGCAGGGTGTGATTGGTGTAGGCGACTGATCGGGAGGTGATGTCCCACGCCTTTTCCCATTGCATGTGGCGATCGTCAATCAGCAGCCTCATCAGCTCTGCCACGGCGATAGCAGGGTGGGTGTCGTTCAGCTGGACGGTCCAGTACAGCGGGAAGTCCTCGATCGGCAGTCCTCGGTTGTCGAGGCTGCGCAGCATGTCCTGAAGGGAGCAGCTCACGAAGAAGTGCTGCTGTTTCAGCCGCAGGCGACGGCCTTCGTCGGTGCCGTCGTTGGGATACAACACCTTGGAGAGGGTTTCGCTGCCAACCTTTTCTTCAACAGCTCCGTAGTAGTCGCCGATGTTGAAGGCGTAGAAGTCGAAGCTTTCGGTGGCATCGGCCCGCCAGAGCCGCAGGCGATCGCAGATGTTGACGCGATACCCCAGCACTGGAACGTCGTGGGGGATGCCGATGGCATGTTCCGCGGGGATCCAGCGGGAGCGGTAGTTGCCCTTGTCGTCGATATAACTCTCTGTGCGTCCGCCGAAGCCCACGAAGCAGGCTTCATCGGGCTGAGGCAGCTCCCATGGCCAGCCGCCCTTCAGCCACTTATCCGTGATCTCCACCTGCCATCCGTCTCGGATCAGCTGATCGAAGATTCCGAACTCGTAGCGGATGCCGTATCCGGTGGCAGGAATCTTCAGGCTGGCCAGGGACTCCATGTAACAGGCCGCGAGGCGTCCCAGGCCACCATTCCCGAGTCCTGGCTCTTCCTCCACATCGAGGATCTGCTGCAGCGATTCGATCCCGA
>CAJWLE010000198.1:0-3323 GCA_913042965.1 uncultured Synechococcus sp. | reverse complement strand
CCGCAGCAGGCTGCCTGCAAGCAGAGCCATCGGATCGGGTTGTGGTGAGGGGATTGGTTCAGCGGTTGGTTGCGGCTCCACCGGGGGTGAGGGTTCCTGTTGAGGCGCTTGAGTTGCTGTGGGGATTGGCGTGAACGTTGGAGTGGGCTGAGCTTCGGCTGGGATTGTTGGCTCGGGTGAGGGGGTTTGTGTTGCGGGGGCGTTGGGCAGCTGCTCAACCCATGGCATTGCGGTGGATTGGTGGTGGGTTGCTGTGCTGAAGCTGCTGCCGAGTTCTTGATCGTTCAGGAAGGGATCGCGGAGCAGGTTGGTCCCTGATTCCGTTGGAACAGGTGTTCTTGGTTGGCTGGGTGCTGGTTCGTCAGGGATGGCCCTTGCCCGTTCCAGCCCCTGCTCGGCTAGTTCCGCCAGGGTTTCATGGGGTTGATTGTCGAGCACCAGTTGGTACAAACCCGCTGCGGTTTCTGCATGGTTCAGGCCATAGAGCTCCACATTCGCCAGCAGCAGCCCCACAAAGGCGCGCCAGCCCTGGGCGGCGGTCTGCGCATCCGGATCCTTCGCGGTTGTTTCGAGCTGGTTCAGCAGGGCGCCGGCAATCCTGCTGGCCTCCTCGTAGTCACCTGCGCCGTAGGCCCGTTCGGCCGCCTTGTATCGCTGTTCGAAGTCGTCGTCCACGCGCAGGCTGTGCTTGACCCATTTGTATCGCTTGTCAGTCGTTGTCGAGAGGGGAGGCTGTGCCATGGGCCTGATGGTGCTCCTGTCCCCCCAGCCCAAAGCCCGCATGCACAGCCTGTAACGCTGCGACGCCGTTCTGCTCGGGAACCACACAGCTGGTGCGGATTTCACTGGTGGCGATCAGTCCGATGTTGATCCCGGCATCCGCCAGGGCTCGGAACATCCGGCCGGCGGTTCCTGGTGTTGCGGGCATACCGGCGCCGACGGCACTGATGCGGGCGATG
Organism: uncultured Synechococcus sp.; assembly: GCA_913042965.1. Taxonomy (GTDB): domain Bacteria; phylum Cyanobacteriota; class Cyanobacteriia; order PCC-6307; family Cyanobiaceae; genus Parasynechococcus. Next base: position 2,364 of record CAJWLE010000198.1, on the reverse strand, counting down.
GCATCGCCTTCCTCCAGTGCTGCGCCGGGCCACTGAGCCAGCAGTGGCGCCAGTGCCACATCGGCGCGGCTGCGGTCCTCCTTGCGCAGGATGAAGCTGATGTCGCGGGAGCCGTCGCTGTGTTGCCGCTCGGATTGGACGATGGCATCAAGACTGATGCCCCGTTCCGCCAGGGAGCTGCACAGCGATGCGGCGGTGCCGGGGCGGTTGGGAACGTGACGCACCGTTAGCTGGGCCTGATCGCGGTCGAGGGCGACACCACGCACCTCGGGTTCGTCCGTGCAGCTCAGCTCAGGGTTCATCCGCACCTGGGAGTCCGCCACATCGAAGGCCTCCTGAACGGCCTGCAGAGCCTTGCGACCGGAGGAGGAATCGATCACACAACTCACCTTCACTTCGCTGGTGGCGATCAGCCGCAGGTTGATCTTCTGCTGCGAAAGACAGTTGAACAGGCCGGCTGCGATGCCGGGGCGACCCATGATGCCGGCACCACTGATGCTGAGTTTCGTCAGGCCGCCTTCCGCGGCCAGTTCTCCACCGAGGATGTCGAGCACCGACTGGCTCACGCTGCGGGCATGCTCCAGGTCTGATTCCGCCACCGTGAAGGTGATGTCGTTGCTGCTGCCTTCGTGGGTGGCCTGGATGATCAGATCCACGTTGATGCCAGCGGCGGAGAGGGTTTCAAACAGTCGTGCAGCAATGCCGGGTTGATCAGGGATGTGGGAGAGAGCCAGCACGGCCTGTCCCTCCATCTGCTCCACGCCATCCACCGGGCTGCCCAGCTCCAGCCCGCTCTGTCCGATCGCTCGATTGCAGCGGCTGGTGAGCAGGGTGCCCGGTTCATCACTCCAGCTGGAGCGCACGCGCAAGGGAACGCAGTAGTTCCTGGCGATCTCCACCGCGCGTGGATGCAGCACCGAAGCTCCCAGGCTGGCCAGTTCCAGCATTTCGTCGCAACTCACCTCAGCCATCAGCTGGGCATCGGGCACCTTGCGCGGGTCGGTGCTCAGCACGCCCGGAACGTCGGTGTAGATCTCACAGACATCCGCCTTGAGGGCGGCGGCCAGGGCCACGGCCGAGGTGTCGGATCCACCGCGCCCAAGGGTTGTGATTTCAGCGATGCCGCCGGGGCCACTGCTTGTGCCCTGGAAGCCGGCCACCACCACGACCCGTCCTTCGTTCAGCTGGTTGCGGATGCGATCGGTGCGGATCTCCAGAATGCGGGCGCGGCCGTGAATGGATTCGGTCACGATTCCCACCTGAGGCCCGGTCATCGACACGGCCGTCACCCCCTGCTGGTGGAGGGCCATCGCCAGCAGGGCGATGGAGACCTGCTCTCCGCTGGCAAGCAACATGTCCATCTCCCGCTGCGGCGGGCTGGCGTTCATGGCGGCCGCCAGCCCGGTCAGCTCGTCGGTGGTGTGTCCCATGGCCGATACCACCGCCACCACTGAATGGCCATCGTCGCGGCATCGCCCGATCCGCTCGGCCACGGCCTGGATGCGTTCCACGCTGCCGACGGAGGTGCCGCCGAACTTCTGCACCAGGAGGGCCATGGCCGATCTCAGCAACGCTGGATTTTCTCACTCAGCCTGGGCAGGCCTCGCTCAGCCCAGCAGGCCGTCACGGAATGCGTCCCCGGGTTGGGCTCCTCGTTTGAGGCGAGATTCCACCTCGAGCAGTCGGCTCAGCAAGGCAAGGAATCGTTTCGGCTGACGGCCCTGAAGTTGTTTCCGCATCACGTAAATGCGTTTGGGGTTGCCGATGCCGGCGGCCTTGGCGATCACGGCCACATCCCGTTCCCCTTGCTTGTCCATCAGGCTCACCCAGAGCCAGCCGCGGATCTGCCCGGTGAGGGTGGCCACGATGCGCAGGGCCGGCTCACCGGCATCGATCAGGGCATCCCAGAGTGCAATGGCTTCTCCGGGGTTGCCTTCCAGCAGGGCATCTCCCACCGCCAGGGCATTGGTGGAACGCCCCCCCACCAGTTCGTTCACCAGCGCTGCGGAAACATGGTTGCTGCGCAAAGAGAGCTTGCGCAGTTCCGATTCGAGCCGTGCGCTGTCGGTCCCGATGGCATCCACCAGGGCATCGATGGCGTCGGCATCGAGAGTGAGGTTGAGAGCTTCGGCGGTGCGCTGCACCAGCTGCCGCTGGCCCACACCATCCCAGACGGCCGGCAGAGGAAATTTCTGCTCATGGTCGAGCCCCTGTTTGATTCGCTTCTGCAGCGCTTTGGTGGTGCGCAGGCGCCCGTCCGGTTTCGCTGGGTTCACCAGCACCAGGTGGCTGCTGTCGGGAATCAGAGTGAGGGCGCTTTCGAAACGATCGGCCAGCTCGGCAGGGCAGGCATTGCAAAACGGG
>CAJWLE010000197.1:0-3332 GCA_913042965.1 uncultured Synechococcus sp. | reverse complement strand
GCTGGATATGCCGCGTCGCCTTCGTTCGTGGTTGCTGCTAGTTCTCCTTGGCCTGGCTTTGTCCGTAGGGCTGGGGCCATGGGTTTCAGCAGATCCCTCGACGATCCAGCCTCCATCGGGACCCACTGCCCAGAAGATCGACTGGGGAACTTTTGAGCAAGGCCCATCGCAGCCGACTTTGCCTGCATTGCGGGTGGGTGCCTACATCACGAACTTCAGCAACATCAATCTTCTCGATGATGAGTTCTCGATTGAATTGCTTCTCTGGACCCTCTGGCAGGGCGACCCAGACGTGAATCCAAGTGACCAACTTCGGATTCTGAATGGCATTTATGACGGTGATGTGCAGCGGTTTGAGCGGGTGCGACGGGATGTCGTGGATGGTGCCAGCTGGAGTCTGTACAAAGTGCGTTCAGCGGTGGTGAAGCGATGGAGACTGCAGCGGTATCCCTTTGATGATCAGCTCCTCCGTGTGCTGGTTGGTCTGGATGATCCTTTTCAGCCCGTCAATCTGGACGTGGTGTCCAAGAATCCCCTGACGGTGACTCCCAGCCTGTTGCTCCCAGGCTGGGAGCTGAAGGAACCGCAGGCCTATGCCTCTACGGTCACGCTGATGAATGATCTGGGGCGTCCCACCGCTCCGGGTATCTCCGTTCGGCGTCAGCCAACGGTGTCGTTTGATGTGCCGATTCAACGCCGCAGCTTGTTGTTTGTGGCTCCAGATTTCCTTGGTTACATGTTGGCGGTGGGGCTCTGCTGCATGAGCCTGCTGATCACCCGCAGCCGCGACGATTTGATTCTGGCCGCGGTGGTGTCCGCCGGCGGAAACTACGTGTTTATCGCGGGTCAGCTTCCCGTCACAGCGATGACCGGTTTCATCGGACATCTCCAGCTGATCATTTTCCTTGGGATTCTCTATGTGGTTGCAGCTGATGAATTGATTGATCATCAGCTCAGCCATCTCAGTGCACGTTTTGCGGAATGGTTGCGTGTCCTGTTATTACCCAGCTACGTAGGAATGACGCTTTTCGGTATCTGGTGGATCATTCCGTGAGCACAGATCACGCACAAACTGCGGAGTCAGACTCTCAGCCGTTATCGGGTGCTGTGACCCTTGTCTCAACGGTCATCACCTTGATGACGATGTTGTTGGGTGCGTTGTTAATCCAGCCAAGACTGGTGGAACGACGTGCTTTGGTCGACGACCAGCACATCCTGACCCTCGCTGAGGTGAAGGCCCTGCCGGAGGGGGTTCTGGCTGTGGTGTTGGATCGATCGTCGGGCCAGGATCAGTCCGATTTTCGATACCAGCTGCTCAAGCTCGTCATGGAGCGCAGTGGCAGGCCCTACGCGCTGGGCTTGAGTGAACAACCGATCTCGCAAGACGAGGCGATTGCTGCTCTGGATCAACCCAGTTGGAACCGGGGTCGTAATCCGTTGGCCATCAGCGTTGGGCTCTACGGAGCAGGTTTGGAGCTCAACCGTCGGCTTCAGCCTGTTCCGATCCCTGTGACGGGAGGCATCCTCGGCTTGAGAGCGGGTTGGACCCATCGCGATGGGGTGGAGCGTATGGCTTCGGTTCGGAGCCTGAATGATCTGCGCGACATCGTTCTGCTTCAGGGGCTGGGATGGAGTGATGTGGATATTTTTGATGCCTCCGGCATGCGCACGTTCACCGCACGATCGGATGACCTGTTTCGGTTGGTGGACCACCGCCGCGTGCAGTTGTTTCCCCGTGGAATTGCCGAACTCGAGCGCGATGCTGTGATTGTGCGGGACACAGCTACTTCAACCCAGCTGGATCCACATCTGTTGATTGCTTATCCCTTTGCTGGATTCTTTTACGTCAGCCGATCCAATCCAGCGCTCGCCGATGCGATTCAACTGGGGTTTTCGCGAGCCATTGACGATGGTTCGTACCAGGCCTTGGTGGAACGGCTCATCCTCACGCCATGGTTGCGCCGGCATCTTCTGCTGGCGAATCGGTCGGTGGTGGTTCTTCCCAACCCTGTGGCTGCATCCGTCTTGGCTGATGTCGATCCAAAACACTGGATCGTCCCCTGGGGTGACCTGCTGCAGGGAACCATCTCTTCTGGGTCTCAACTGTGTGAAACCCCTTCGCTGCGAGTGCTCTGCGAGGGATAAACAACATGCTTTCAGCCAGGGAGTGGAGTTCCGCTCTCACCCCCGTTCACTTGCGCTCTCTGGGTTACCAGTTAGCGAAGCCTCCCCGATAGCGGGCATTGGCAAATCCGCCGCCGCCATTGCCCCAGCCACCGCCACGGGCATTGCCGAAACCACCGCCGCCCATGCCACCGTTGGCCCAGCCACGTCCGCGGCCGTTGCCCCAGGCAGCGATGTCCGGATGTTCGTTCGAGGTTTGCTTGAGCAGGGGAGACCACCTGTCGTTGCTGCGGGCTGCTGCAATGCGCTGTTCGATGCTGTTGTCAGCCTTCTCATAGGTGTAGGCCCCGGCTGCAGTGGCGCCAACGCTGCTCCAGGTGCTGAGCAGAACCAGTGTTCCAAAGAGGGTGGTGGGTTTCATGGGTTGGGATCAGGAAGTGTCTTGGGTCTTGCAGGGAAATCAGTCGGGTTGGGTTTGGGTATCGATCCCCGCCACGGTTGACAGCACAGCGTTGTAATAAGTGGCAATGGTCTCCGTCGATAGGCCCACAGCACTTTCAGGACCGATCCAGCGGTTGATTCGGTTGGTGCTGGCGTCGTCTCCGTCGATGTAGTTCTGCAGCAGCTGGGCGATGGCCACATTGGCCTTGGCCAGCAGCGCCTGGTTCTCAGGGGTGACGACGCAGGCAACGGCTGAGCGGCCGTAGGGACGTTCCGGCACGGCCTTGCTGCCAGGGACCGCATCGGCATTCGCCTTGGCCCAGAGGGCACCATTGGCGATGGCATCCACGGTGCCCTGTTTGAGGGCATCCAGGGCAGCCGCTGGAGAGTCGAATTGCTCCAGCTCGGTTTCAGGCAACTGCTTGGCCACCACGTCAGCTGGGACGGAGTCCTTGACCACGCCGATGCTCGTTCCTTTGAGCGCCTCAGGTGTTCCATCGTTGTCGCCGGTGGTGAGCAGTCGGACACCCCCAACGGCGAAAGGCAGGGAGTAGCTCAGTTGCTCGGCCCGCTCCCAACTGAAGCTCACCCCACAGGCGATGTTCGCGGATCCATCTTTGAGGGCTTCACCAGCGGCTTTGATGCTGGTGACATCAACGATTTCAGGTGCGGCATCACCACCGAGTTCAGTCTGAATCACACCCAGGACTTCATGGGCTAGTCCTTCCCACTCCTGCTCGTTCTGAGAGCTGTAGGGCAGGGCATCG
>CAJWLE010000196.1:0-3346 GCA_913042965.1 uncultured Synechococcus sp. | reverse complement strand
TCACGTTCCCTGTCCGGAGGAGAATGGCTCGACCGAGCCGTCCGCCAACGCATCGAATCCCCAGGATCAGGAACGTTCCATTGCAGATGCCATCAACGTCACCGGGTTCCTTACAGCCCTGCTCGCGATCAACCTGTGCATCCTTTCCGGCACGTTGATCAATCAAGGGATCGGTGCCGCCGGGTTGAAACTGCCGCTGTTTGTTCCCTGCCTGCTGGTGGGCATTGTGTTTTCAAACCTGTTGCCGGAACGGCGCTCAGATCGGGCTGTGTTTCATTGGCCCCGTCGCTCCCCGTCGCTCGATCTCATCGGCGAACTGTCCCTGGGCATCTTTCTGGCGATGTCGCTGATGAGCCTCCAGCTCTGGAGCCTGGTGGGTCTGGCCTTGCCGTTGTTACTGATCCTGCTGGTTCAGTTTTTCTTTGCTCTGGTGGTGAATCTGCTGCTGGTGTTCCGTCTGATGGGGCGTGATTACGACGCAACGGTGATTTGTGCCGGCTTCGGTGGCATTTCCCTGGGCTCCACTCCCACGGCCATGGCGAACATGAAGGCTGTCACGCAGCAGCACGGGCCGTCCACCCGTGCCTTTCTGATCGTTCCGCTGGTGTCGGCCTTTTTCCTCGACCTGGTCAACGCCATCCTGATTCCAGCTTTCGTCGGTCGGTTCTGATTTGGCCTTCTGCCCGCCGTTTATCCGGGTTCGGACGGGTGAACCGGTGATGCATAAACGACCGTTCTCAAGCTTCGAGAGTGATCTGGCGCGGCAGTTTGACTGCGTCCTGGTCAAGCGCCGTCGTGGTGCAATGGATTGATGGCTGATTCGCCCTCCACGCTCCAGTTCGATCTGGATGTGAATGCCATCCGGTTGCTGCACCGTTCGGTGAGCTTCTACCTGGAGAAGTGGCCCGGTGGTCCTGACCCAAGGGAACAGGAAGATCTTCAGAGATTGAAGACGCTTCTGTTCGCCGCCCTGATGGAGTGTTCGCTTGAGGAGGATGGTGAACGTTGACGGGATGGATTGCCAGTGTCTTGCTGCTCGGGCTGATCTCCTGGCTGGGTTGGAGTCTGGTTGAATTCGATGCTCAAATCCTTGATCTGAGGATGGTCAAGCGAAGGCGCCGACGTGCCAGGAGGCGTAAGCATCACCATTGATGCAGTTGCAGGGAGGGGTTGCTGTGCCAGCTGATCCCCGTTCAGCGACCAAGAGCGTTATCTCGATGGGGGAAGCGTCCATGAAGGGCAATGGTGGCGCGGTGACGCTGGGCGACAACCAGCGTGCGCGGGTCGGTCCAGCGTTCGAACAACGGCAGGGCCTGGGTCTGTACTGACAGGTCCTCGCTGTGAAGCCGTGGCATCAGCCAGAACTGACGACGCGGTCGTCGAGGTTCAGAGGCAATCCAGCCCTGCTGCTCGGCTCGGATGCTCAAGTCGAGAGCCTGTGCGTCTCCGGAGAAGGCCCTGCCCGTGTTTCTCCAGATGTTGCGGGGAAACTGATCCAGGAGCAGCACCAGCGCAAGAGCCGATGTTGGTGCGTTGCTCCAGTGCTGGAGGTTGCCTGTCAGAGCCTTTTCGACCGCATCTCCAAAGCAGCTCTGAATCTTCTCGTCAAAGTGAGCGTCCTGGCGGAACCATTGCACAGGCCTGGTTCGTTCAAACCAGAAGCTGAGAATCGACTCCGGGGAAACGCTCAACGGCTGTGTTCTGACCTCAGCGCAGAGGCATCCTGCAGCCCAGCTGAATGCTGCCCTGGTCAATCAGACGTCCAAGACGCTGCGCCACCGCTTCTTCGGTGCGGTTGAAGTTGTTCTGATGATCGGTCACCCAGGTCATCTCTCCTTTGGTGATCACACCGGAAGACATGGCTTCAAGAAACAGTTCGCCAAGAGTCATGTCACTGTTGCTGTTGAAAGCACGTTGTTAGGGCTGTTCCAGGCGTGCATGATCTCCACAACTTTCTTCACGCGATCGCAGCTGTTGTGTGTCGATCAGGAAACGAAGCGTTTGTAGAGCCAGCGCACAAAACCTCCAAGAACTGGAACCGGTTCAAACGTTGGACCCACGAAATCGAAGTAATCACGGTGATGCAGGATTTTGCCCGCGTCGTTAAATCTGAGCCGTGTTGCGCCGGGGTAAATGAATTCGATCCCCTTGATCTTCAAGCCCATGCGCCACTCCACAAAGGCAACATCGGTGTTGATGGCCACCGATTCTGTTTCCAGAAAAACATCATCGCAGCGCTGCATCAGGCCATCCTGAGCCAGAATGTATGACTCAACCCCGCGTTTTTCCTGAGTGGGATCGATGAACACGACGTCTTCGGCATAGACGGCTTTCCACTGCTCCGCTGTTGGACCGGGTTGCCCGTAGGGCTTGGTGAACAAAATCCGTAGCGATTCAGAATCCAGAGGTGGTTTCAACATCGCTCAGAACTCCATTCCCAGTTGACCACTGACGGTGTTGCTGAGTTCAGGATCTGCAATGGTGTTGTAAATCGATTCGAACTTCAGTGAAGTGAACAAACCACTGTTGAAGGAGGGAAAATATTTGATCATCGCGGTGAAGCTATTGGTGGGCTTTGCTTCGGAGTCGGTCGCCAGCAGAGACAGGTTGTTGTCGAGATGGAACTTGAACGAAGGATTGGGTATCCAGTTCAGCTGAGTGGTGAAGGTGCCGCCTGGGTAGGTGTTTCCGCAGAATTCATCGCCGTCGCAGTCGCGACCGCCCTCACTCCACTGCAGCGCAGGACCCACGGATAAAACCAGTTCGGTGGTCTCGTTTTTGATCACAGGAAAGCCCGCACCAAAAGCACCCTTGAGTGTGTTGATCGAAACATCATTCAGGGCGTTGTAGTCGTAACTGCCTGAGGTGAAGAAATTCACCGTTTCGTTCAATTCATGGTCGTATCGGATTGAAGCCGAACCCTTTTCGGTGTCGACGCCGAACGACTCTCCTTTGTCACGGGATGTTTTGTAATTCATCCCGCCTTTCATCACCAGTTTGTCTGCGTCTTTGCGGTAGGTGCTCGATGCATTCATGCTCAACGTCATGCTGTCGTCGCCGTCTTCCCCGACTGCAATGACGCCGGCGGAAACAGTGGAAGACCAGGCGGGTGGCTCCTCCTTTGGCTTGATGGCATCGCTGCTGATTTCGAGACGCCCCAACTGCGGATGGATCACCACCGTGATGGAGTCGTTGCTCTCCTCCGGCACCTGTTCACCATGAATGGTGTCGCCGTTCTTGAGCTGGATGGTGACCGGTTCTGCCATCACCGATGGCGCTGCCATGAGCACGGCAAGCAGGGCGGCAGGAAGGGTGCGAAGGCTAGGCATCAGCTGAAAAATCCTTT
>CAJWLE010000195.1:0-3366 GCA_913042965.1 uncultured Synechococcus sp. | reverse complement strand
TTGGTCATCACCTCCGGCACTGCTGTGCTCAAGCTTTGTTCTGCACTGGCTGCACGCCCCAGCGAACCGTTTGCGCCACTGGTACGACCAACTCGCACCCGGTGGCTGGCTGGCACTGACTGTTCCCGTGGAAGGCAGTTTTGAACAATGGCATCAGGCCGCCGAGAGAGCCGAAGTCCCCTGCACCGCTCTTCCCTTTCCTCGGCTTGAGCTGCTGCTGGCGGCCGTACCGCAACAAGCCGTGCGGTGGCAGCACATGCAGCGCATCCACCGCGTCGGCCGCCATCCTTTGGAGCTGCTGCGCCCGATGATCAGAACCGGTGCCGACACCACTCCTATGGCAGGCATCGGACCCTCAGCCTGGCGGCGGATCTTCCAGAACTGGCCGGAGCCCGACCGTCCGACCCTCAGCTGGCATGTTTTCACATTGATGCTGCAGCGATGACAACAACACAGCCTCAACTTGTGGTTTGCGGAACAGACACGGACGTCGGCAAGACGATCGTGAGTGCCTGGCTGGTCCAGGGTCTCAAGGCTTATTACTGGAAACCGGTGCAGAGCGGACTGGACGGCGGTGGAGATCGCGGCCGTGTGCGTGATCTGCTGAAGCTGTCGGACGATCGCCTGCTGCCGGAGGCGTATGCGTTCCAACAACCGGTTTCCCCCCACTGGGCCGCAGAAATCGACGGGGTAGAGCTTGATCCGAGGGCGCTCACGCTGCCGGCGGTCGATGGACCGCTGGTGGTGGAGACCGCGGGCGGGCTGATGGTGCCACTGACTCGCCGCTGGATGCAGATCGACCAGCTGCAGGAATGGCAACGGCCTGTGGTGCTGGTTGCCCGCAGCGGACTCGGCACGCTCAATCACACCCTGCTGAGCCTGGAGGCTCTGCGAAAACGCCAGATCAGGGTGCTGGGAATCATCCTCAACGGACCGCCCCATGACGACAATCCAGCCACGCTTGAACAGTTCGGTGATGCACCCGTGCTGGGCCACTTGCCTCCGCTGCAACCGCTCACGGCCAACGCCCTTGCCCATGAGTGGGGCCGTCAGAATCTCGGTGATGCGATCAGATCAGCATTGGAGACACCGCAGTGAAATCAGACCGACAGCCCTTGATCTGTGTGGTGCTGACCTTGACCTGCACTGCGATCCTTGTGCTGTTCACCGATGTGGAACGCGACCTGATGCGCAAGCTGAGCTGCAACACGGTTGTGACCTTCGCAGGGACTCAATCCGACGCCTGTGATTAAGTCAACCCAAGGACTTCGAGCGCATCGGACAAGTTCCGAGGCGGATGGAGACCTGACGAACAGCAAGGGAGAGGGGCCAACCCTGGCGCAGCTGATCATGAATCAGTTCGATATGGGGCGGGGACCAACCGCGCATCTCGAGCGACACCCGAATGGAGTTCCAGCAGCCCTCTGAAAACATCTCACTGCGGCGATGCTGTTCAAGAGGGGGGGAAGGCAAATCCCCGACTGCTGGAAAAAATCGATTGGAACGGCGTCTTGCTCGCATCGTGGCCATCGGGCAACCGGGGCAGCACGGAGTTTCAATATGACAACAGCAGCAAGGGATGTCATGGGCACAACAGCTGATCCAGCCCGCCACCCAAACCTGTGGCCACCATTCACCCAGATCGCATCAGCACCTTCACCGCAGCGAGTGATCTCCGGTGAAGGTGCACTGCTGCACCGAGAGCAGGGCCAGCCCCTGATCGACGCCATCAGCAGCTGGTGGGTCACCCTGCATGGCCATGGTCATCCAGTGATGGCGAAGGCGATCGCAGATCAGGCGGCCCGGCTTGAGCAGGTGATCTTCGCTGACTTCACCCATGAACCGGCTGAACGACTGGGTGAACGACTCAGCTCCATCACCGGGCTACAACGGCTTTTCTTCTCAGACAACGGATCAACGGCCGTTGAAGTGGCTTTAAAGATCGCTTGCCAGTGGTGGGTGAACCATGGCGAACCACGTCATCAGATCGTGGCATTCGATGGGGCTTATCACGGCGACACCTTCGGGGCGATGGCCGTGGGGGAGCGCAACTTATTCAGCGAGCCCTTCGAAGACAAACTGTTCCCTGTGGCTCGGGTGCCTTGGCCAGCCACCTGGTGGGAAGACAGCGAAATCAACGAAAAGGAACAGGCCGCTCTGGCGGTGCTGGAGCAGACCCTTGAAACGCCAACAGCTGCGGTGATCCTCGAACCCCTGCTCCAGGGAGCAGGGGGCATGACCATGGTGCGTCCGGAGTTTCTGCAGGGGGTGGAAGCCCGGATCCGTCAGGCCGGAGCTCTGCTGATCGCGGATGAAGTGCTGACGGGATTCGGGCGCTGCGGTGATTGGTTTGCGTCACGTCGAGCCGGAATCCAACCGGACCTGATGGCGCTTTCAAAGGGGTTGACCGGCGGCTGCCTGCCCATGGGTGTGACCATGGCCAGCGAGCGGGTCTTCTCCGCCTTCGTCGGAGATGACCCCACGCTCACGTTGTGGCACGGCCACAGTTTCACCGCGAACCCGCTGGGGTGTGCGGCAGCCAACGCCAGCCTGACCCTCCTTGAAGCATCGCCGGAGGCATTTCTGAACTTCGAGCAGCGACACCGATCGCTTCTGGAGCAGCTGCAGCAGCACCATCGGGTGACCCGTTGCCGGCTGACAGGCACCGTTGCAGCGTTCGATGTTGCCGTGACCGGCGAATCGGGATATCTGAATCCAACAGGGCCCACGATCAAGAAGATCGCCATGGAGCACGGGGTTTTCCTGCGTCCCCTCGGCCAGGTGGTGTACCTGCTTCCACCGCTGTGCATCACCGATGAACAGCTGGAACGCTGCTACGACGCCATCCATACCGCTCTGGATGCCCTCGAGACCTAAGGACCAGCCTGAATCGCTGAGGTCACATCCTGCCTAGACAGGCCATAGGGAAGGGAGCACGGTGAACCGGCAGCATCGGAGTCTTCCCAGACCACCACAAGATCCTCGCGTTCAAGCCGCAGTTCAGCTGTCCAGGCCTCTGTCACAAGAGACCAACGGCAGCGGTCTCCATCGATCGGTTCAGCCCCCAGGTTCAGTAACCATTCCTCGAGAGCCCTCAGGGAATGCTGATTCAACGGCGTGGTTGGCGGCGGGAGCGGCGACATTGGACAGCCAATCGGGAGATACCTGCCAGGCTCGCCCCTGAACCCCCGCAACACCAAGTCCGAGCACCAGGCTCAACAGCAAGGCCAAGCCCAGCAGCAACAGTGCAAACCATTCACCACCGGAGAGTGGACGTCGCTCACCGATGCCGTTCCAGCTGCTGTTCGGAGGCAAGGTTGAAGCGACAGGACGAGACTTCAGTCCCTGTTGCATTTTCTGCTGCAA
>CAJWLE010000194.1:0-3423 GCA_913042965.1 uncultured Synechococcus sp. | reverse complement strand
TCGGCACCTGGTGGCCGGCATGGTGATGAACAATCAGCTCACCGATTTCGCCTTTCAGCCAATGATTGACGGCCAAGCGGTCGCCAACCGTCGCCTGCCGGGCCGTCGGCCGATGTCGTCGATGGCTCCCACGCTGGTGTTCAGGCAGGGCCAGCCGCTGCTGGCGCTCGGCAGCCCGGGAGGCCGCAGCATCCCCCACCTGCTCAGCCGGGTGCTGCTGGCCTCACTGATCTGGAACGAATCGCCGCAGCGAGCGGTGGGTCTGCCCCATCTCTCCAGCCGCGGCCAACGGCTTGTGCTGGAACAGGATCCACCGATCCCCTGGTCACTGCCACTGGACCAGCTGCAAACCAGCGATCAACCCGCACGCCAGCAGCGGGTTGGCAGCGGCACTGCTCTGCTGCAAAGGATCAACGGCCGCTGGCATGGGGCGGCCGACCCGCGCCGGGAAGGCAAAGCGCTGGCGATCGATGATCTGAATTGACGCCATTCCAGGTGTCAAGCGCAGGCTCTGAAGTCAGACCACTAACTGCCAAACACCAGCTCCCTCGCTAAAAAATTTTGTGACTGCTGCTCCAGCCCATGAGCTCCCGTGCTTGGTCAGATGATTACGTCTCAGCCGATGGAAGCGATCTGAACGCCGAGTCACTGCTTGAGGCCTTTCAATCCAACAGCGGTCTTGGCGACCTCAGCGACGACGAGACCGACATCGTGCTCTCGGCCATGGCAGCGACGCTGTGGTCCTATCCACTGAATGAAACCCATCGGTTTTACAACCTCGACACCGTTGCCCAGGCACCAGCCAATGAGCTGTTCAAGCCAGCTTTTGCTGCCAGCTGGCTGAACAAGAATTCAGCGCCTGCTCCGAACGCCTCGGTGCTCTACATGACCTCCTGGCTGGATCTGAGCCGGCTGAGTGACAGCAATAACGGAGAGCGGGTGTTGCATCTCCCCGCCAACCCGGACGATCACTACTACGTGCTCGCTGTACTCGACAGCTACATCAACACGGTGGGTTCCTTTGGAACAAGAGATCCCATCAACGGTGATTCCAGGAAACCCCAGTTAATCCTTCTGGCAGGCCCCGACAGTCCCTATTACGACAAGGCGGGCTCAACGGTGGAGATCACCGATGACGCAGGGAATCAAACCAGCATGCACGTGCTCCAGGTGGACACGTCGCGAGCCTGGATCACGGCGCGGATCAACACCAACACACTGGATGCCGAGTCGATGGCGGCAACCCGTTCCTTCATCAATGGCAGCGACGATGGCATCCGAAAGGGCTTTCAACTCACCTCACTGAGCGACTTCAAGACCAAAGGAACGGTGCCCTACAGATCACCGATCACCGAATCCTCCTCTGGCATCGATGTGGATGCGGCACGTCTCAGGTGGGGGAACATTCCAACGTCTGCCCTCAGATTCTTCGAGCAGGTCGATCAGGCACTGGCGCTGAATCCTGTGCCATCCGAACTCGATGCTCAGAGCAGCACCACACCCGCGCCCTATCAGGTCTGGGTCGACAACCAGAACGTCAACCAGGATCCCGTCGACAGCAGACGCTCCTACCAGCCACCCTCCGCTCTCGGCGCTGACAGGCAGGCAGCACTGAACAGGCGCTTTGCCGCAATCGGCCTCAACCTCAGCAAAGGTTTCACCAAACCCAACTGGTCCGCAAGGGACGAAGTGATCTTCGAAGCGTCCTACCAGGCCGCCCTGGAGCTGCTTCGTGAGGCCACAACAGAACTTGTGAAAGGGGAGAAAGACACCAACAACGGTTGGAACATCACCAACGACAACATCGGTGTCTACCCCAACGACTGGAGATCATGGCTGGTTCGAGCCGGCACCGCAGTGGATGGCGGTGCCGCCAACATTCCCAACGACGCGGTGTATCCCACCACTGAGATTGATCAGCACGGTGATTCGCTGACGAGCACCTACACCTACAGAATCACCATCCCGTCATTCCGGCCGGAATCAGACAATCCCGTTGAAAGCAACGGACCGGCGCAAGGATTCTGGGCCTACACGATCTATCAGCCGAATCCCGGCAATGCCTACCAACCGTTTCTGATCGAAAACGCCATCGGCAACACGACCTATTCGCCGATCAGTGCCACTGCCAGGCTCACAGACGACGGCAAACTCAAGACACGCACACCCGGCAACTGGAATTCAGGCACAGCCGAAGGCACAGCCCTGATCACAGGCTCAGAGATCGGCGTTGAGGGTTTGGACGCCAACACCACCTACTACGTGAAAACCGCGGTGGAGGTTGATGAGGGCAGGAACCTGCTGCTCACCCTGTCATCCGACTACAACCCTGACTTCAGCGACCGCGGCATTCCGATCGGCGGCAGCGGCTCGGCCGGGTCGGCGATCAGCATCACCGGCTCAACAGACAGCTCCCTTGACTTCGGCTGGATCAATCCTGTCGCCCAACTCGGCTCCAATCAACAGGAAGGCATCAGCAGCTCTGGTACCACGCTGAAGGCGCAAAGCGATGGTTCAATCCGCCTGCGCCTCTCCAGCCTTGAACCGCAGAGCTATCCACAGAACTGGCTGCCCACACCGCTGGCCGTTGGCTCAGGCTCATCCCATCCAAAAGAAGCCAGCAAATTTCTGGTGATGGCCCGTTACTACTGGCCCACGAGCGACGGGCAGTCGATCCTCAACAAATCCACCCCTGAGCTGTACCTGCCGCCGAAGGTGGAACGCCTGGGTCTGAACCGGCTCGAAACCTGGAATCTCTTAAGCGACTCCGCTGAAGAACGGGTGAAAGCCGAAGATGCCGCATTCGGATCCACCAACCCACTCGACGTCACTTCGGTGTTCAACGGCGATGTCGTTGGAGCCCTGATCGACCTCAGCATCCTGCCCCAGGCCCTCAACGGCCAGACCGCAACAGTGAATTACAGCTACTCCGGAAACGGCTCCTACGACAACCGGCTCTTCTTCTATGCCATCGATGACATCACCGGCAGCATTGATGGTGTCCTTCCCGATGAGATCGGCTACCTGGACCAGGCCTGGGAGAGTCGGGTGCACCCCGAGGCTCCGATTGAAACCAGCCTCGGTTCGATCGAGGAAGGCGCCATCGAGCTGAAGACCGGTCAGCTCTATGCCCCGATCGTGCACAACAGCCAAGGGTTGATGTTCACGGCATTCGACAGCGCCAATGCAGGGGACTACCGACATTTCGATCTACTCAGCGGCAGCAGCTTCGCCTTTGAGGATCAGCGCATTGGCGGCGATGAGCATGACCGCAATGACGGGCTGTTCACGATTCATTCGATTGACCTTTGAGCGAAGGCGCCACCCCCCGTTCATCTTGATGGAGTGGGATCTGACTGCGACCTAGCTCGCCAGCCAGGGCCAGTTGATGCCCAGGGTCTCCAGCGGATCCATCACCAGCTT
>CAJWLE010000193.1:0-3426 GCA_913042965.1 uncultured Synechococcus sp. | reverse complement strand
ACCCTCAGGTGCTGACAAAGCTGGAGCTCCAGCCAAACCAACGCCCCGGCCAGAACTGGTCGGGAAGCCTGTTCCACGACGCCCCGGCACCGGGGTTCCTCAACGCCCGGGCAGCCCCGGACGCCCAAGCCGTCCCGGTGCTCCAGTACGCAAGGGAGGAAACACGCTCGAGTTGGTGGGCAAGCCGATCCGTCGCGACGGCAGCCCTACATCCGTTGGACGCCCCGGTGCTCCAACACGTCCCGGTGCTCCAACGCGGCCCGGCATGCCCGGTGGCATGAGGAAGCCTGTGGCTCCGGGCGAACTCATGCAACTGCAGAAGCCCGTGGGGCGTCCGATGGCGCCGGCACCAAGGCGACCGGATGCACCCACCAAAACCGGTGAGGGAGCAGGCACTGCCACTCCACCGGTTGCGAGACCCAACGCACCCTCAGCGCCACGGAGACCAGGATTCCGCCCAGGTGGGCCCGGTGGCCAGCGGCGGCCTGGACGCCCCGACTGGGATGACAGCGCCAAACTGGAAGCCCTGCGCAGCCGTTCCCCGCAACGTCAGCGCCAGAAGGTTCACATCATCGGTGAAAACGATGATTCCCTGGCGGCACAGACCGGTGGTTTTGCCGGTGAGCAGGAAAATATGGTGCTGTCGGCGAGCCTGGCTCGTCCCGCCAAGCCCAGATCCCAGCAACGCAAGGCACCCAAACCCGTTGCGGCGATGCGCAAACGCCGCAAGGAAACCACGCGGCAACGTCAGCGCCGCCGTGCCATGGAACTGCGGGCAGCCCGGGAAGCCAAGCAGGTGCGGCCGGAAATGATCGTTGTGCCGGAGGACAACCTCACGGTGCAGGAGCTGGCGGACATGCTCAGTGTCGAGAGCTCCGAGATCATCAAATCCCTCTTCTTCAAAGGGATCATCGCCACGGTCACCCAATCTCTGGACATGGGCACGATCGAGACGGTGGCCGAGGAATTCGGGGTTCCTGTCCTCCAGGACGACGTCGAGGAAGCGGCTAAGAAGACCGTCGAGATGATCGAGGAGACCGACAAGGCTCACCTGATCCGACGCCCCCCCGTCGTGACGGTGATGGGCCACGTCGACCACGGCAAAACCAGCCTGCTGGATGCCATCCGACAGGCCCGGGTGGCTGCGGGCGAGGCCGGTGGCATCACCCAGCACATCGGTGCTTATCAGGTCGAGATCGAACACAACAATCAGCCCCGCAAACTCACCTTCCTGGATACGCCGGGCCACGAAGCCTTCACGGCCATGAGAGCGCGCGGCACCAAGGTGACCGACGTAGCGGTTCTGGTTGTGGCGGCGGATGATGGCGTCCGTCCCCAGACCCTGGAGGCCATCAGCCACGCCCGCGCGGCTGAAGTGCCGATCGTGGTCGCGATCAACAAGATCGACAAAGAGGGAGCATCGCCTGATCGGGTGAAGCAGGAACTCTCCGAGCAGAGCCTGCTGGCGGAAGACTGGGGCGGCGATGTGGTGATGGTGCCGGTGAGTGCCATCAAGAGAGAAAACATCGACAAATTGCTCGAGATGCTTCTGCTGGTCACTGAGGTGGAAGACCTGCAGGCCAACCCCGATCGCATGGCTCGCGGCACCGTGATCGAGGCTCATCTCGACAAGGCCAAAGGCCCTGTGGCCACGCTCCTGATCCAGAACGGCACCCTCAGAACCGGTGATGTTCTCGCCGCTGGTCCGGTGCTCGGCAAGGTGCGCGCCATGGTCGACGACAACCGTCAGCGGTTGAAGGAAGCAGGCCCTTCCTTCGCTGTAGAGGCCCTCGGCTTCAGCGAAGTACCAACGGCGGGCGATGAATTCGAGGTCTATGCCGATGAGAGATCGGCGCGAGCCGTGGTGGGCGACCGGGCCTCCGATGCCCGCGCCACACGCCTGGCCCAGCAGATGGCATCACGACGGGTGTCGCTGACCGCCATGTCCGGTCAGGCCAATGAAGGTGAGCTGAAGGAACTCAACCTGATTCTCAAAGCCGATGTGCAGGGTTCCGTTGAAGCCATCCTCGGTTCGCTCGAACAGCTGCCGAAGGATGAAGTGCAGGTGCGGGTGCTGTTGTCAGCGCCGGGTGAGATCACGGAAACAGATGTGGACCTGGCTGCCGCATCCGGTGCGGTGATCGTGGGCTTCAACACCTCGATGGCTTCCGGTGCCAAGAAAGCCGCTGATGCCACCGGCGTGGATGTGCGCGACTACGACGTCATCTACAAACTGCTCGAAGACATCCAGCTGGCCATGGAAGGTCTGCTGGAACCCGAGCTGGTGGAGGAGGCACTCGGCGAAGCCGAGGTGCGAGCCGTGTTCACCATTGGCAAAAGCGCTGTGGCTGGTTGCTACATCACCACAGGCAAACTGCATCGCAACTGCAAGGTCCGCGTTCATCGCGGCAAGCAGGTTGTGTTCGCAGGCGATCTCGACTCCTTGCGTCGCAACAAAGACGACGTCAAGGAGGTTGCCACCGGCTTTGAGTGCGGTGTCGGCACCGATCGTTTCGCCAACTGGGAGGAAGGCGACCGAATTGAAGCCTTCAAGATGGTCACCCAGCGCCGCAAACTCACCACCTGATTCCACCTATCACCGTGCAGCCACGCCGCGAGCCTCTGCTCTGGCTTCAGTGCCTCGCTATCGGCACGATTCCACTGGAATTGCTGCTGATCAGGGTGTTGCTGGCGGGTGCGGATCCAGGTCCAGTGCCGTTGCTGGAGCGGCTGCTGCTCTGGGCCGTTGCCGTACTCGCTCCGGCAGTTGCTCTGTGGAGGCGCCCTGCGGACTGGGGGTCTTTACTCCTGCTTCGCATTCCAACGGAAACACGCACCAAGCAGCAAGAGCAACTCAGCAGTCATCAAGGGGGGCTGATCAACAAGGTCGTCCTGGTCGTGATCACGGTTGGTCTGCTGCCCCTGATCTGGTGGCTGGATGAATCGGCCGGATTGGTGCAGGAACTGTCGCCCGTGCAGGACAGATCGCGATTGGTGACCCTGCTGCTCAGCACACCACTACTTGCTTTGGTGGTTTGGCAAGGGCAGCAATTGGTTCAGGCGATCCTGCTGCTCAGCAGTGGTGATCGAAGCGACGAGTCAACGGAGCCATGGGATTCTCAACGACTCAAGAACGACCGCAGCAGCTTCGGACTTCAATTGCTCCGGATACCGCTTTTGAACTGGCCAGAATCCAGTCCAAAAGAAGAGACGACACCAACTCCAGAGCCTGAGCCCATCCCGGTAACTGAGGTAGTCAATCCCGAGAAAAAGGCAGAAGAAACGGACGAAAGCAGTGAAGAAGATCTCGACGCACCGGAGTCTGAGGAAGGAACGCCAGAAGTGATGCAAGAGGACTCTCCTGGAGAGGACTTGACTGAAGAAGACGTGACTGAAGAAGACGTGACTGAAGAAGACTCGACTGAA
>CAJWLE010000192.1:0-3436 GCA_913042965.1 uncultured Synechococcus sp. | reverse complement strand
CAGGCTGACCCCATCGAGAGCACGCGATCCTGGGGTGTAGCTCTTCACCAGATCGGTGGCGCGGATAGCGACGGTCATCGGTCGGATCGGAGAGGGTCGAGCCGAAGCTCCAGGTGGCGGGCCAGCAGAGCCATGGCCGTGCATGCCAGCCAGTAAACCGCAGCCAACCAGAGGTAGACCTCAAGAAAGCGGCCGATGAAGACCGGATTGGCCAGCAGGCTGCGACTGATGCCAAGCAATTCCACCAAGCCGAGAATCGCCATGAGGCTGGTGTTCTGCAACAGCCCCACCGCTTGATTGGTGAGCGATGGCAGGGCGATGCGCAGGGCCTGCGGCAACACCACCAGCTGCAGGCTTTGCCACTCCGACAGGCCCAACACCGCTGCCGCCTCCCGCTGCGTGGGCGGGATGGCCTGCAACCCGCCGCGAACATCCTCAGCGATGTAGGCCGCCGCAAAAAAGGCAAAGGCCAGCACAGCACGCAAGACCCGGTTGATCTCCAGTCCCGGGGGGAGGAAAAGGGGGATCAGCAGCTGACCAAAGAACAGCACAGCGATCAAAGGCACCGCCCGCATCAGCTCGATGTATGCCGTACTGCTCAGCCGAAGCACCGGCAGTCGACTGCGGCGCCCCAGGGCCAGCAAAACCCCAATAGGCAGGGCCAGCAGTCCGCTGCCGAAGGTGAGCAGAAGGGTGAGGGTGAAACCGCCCCAGTCGCGCGTGCTCACCGGTTCAAGCACCAGTCCACCGGCCACCAGCCAGAGCCCGAGAGGAGCCATGGCGAGCCAGATCAATGGCAACCAGCGCTGCAGGGGCCCCCGCCGAGATCCGAGCAGGGTGAAACCGATCAGCACCACAAGGGCGACCATCCACAGCAGCGGTCGCCAGCGCTGATCCACCGGATAACTCCCCACCACATAAAGCGGCAGATTGGAGACCACCACTCGCCAGTCTGCGGCCAGCAGCAGCCAGTGCAACACCGACCAAACGCCCCAGCCGATCAGCGCCGTCAGCACAAGGGTGACGGAACGGTTGAGCCAACGATTCATCAGCGACTCCTCCGCATGCGACCCAGCACGGTGGCGTTGATGCCGGCCATCCCGCCACTGATCAACAGGTTCAGCAGCAGAAAGCTGATCAACAGCAGCAGAAAGCCCTCAATGGCTCGGCCTGTCTGGGTGATGGTGGTATCGCTGACGGCGTAAAGATCCGCATAACCCACGGCGATGGCGAGGGTGCTGTTCTTGGCCAGGTTGAGGTACTGACTGGTCAACGCCGGCAGAATCGCAGGCAGGGCCTGGGGAAGAACGATCCGGCGCAAGCCGAGGCCTTCGCTCAGACCAAGACTGCGAAAAGCCTCCCACTGTCCGCGGGGAACAGCGTTGACCCCGCCCCGAACGATCTCTGCAATCGAAGCCCCGGTGAACACGGTGAGGCCTGTGAGCACGGCGCAGAACTCAACGCTGAGGGGCATCCCCAGCAGTGAGATGCCCTGATTGGACAACTGAATGAGGCCACCGATCGGGGTTTCAGGCAGCCCGAGGAAGGCCACGAAATACCAGAACAACAACTGCAGCAGAAGGGGAACCTGCCGAATCACGGCGACGTAGCCACCGGCAAGGCTGCGCAACAGGCGGTTGTTGCTGCTGCGAGCCGCCCCGGCTGCCACCCCCAGCAGCGTGGCCAGAACCAAACCGGCTGCGATCACCTTGAGGCTGTTGAGCCAACCGATGGTGAGCGCCCAGAGATAGCTGTCAGACGGTTTGTAAGGCAGAGCGCTCTCCGCCAGGGCAAAGCCTGACGGGCGCCCCAACCAACCGAAATCCAGACCAAGCCCTGTGCGCAACAGGTTCACCGCCAGGTTGTTCACCAGCAGTGCCAGCAGGGCCAGCAACAGCGCAGCAACGCCAACCTGGAGGAGCAAAGAGCGTCGCCGCATCAGGTGAAGGGTGGCGCGATCATCAGGCCACCATCCTCCGCCAGACGGTTCGCCCCACGGGGAATCGCGACGGGTGTGTCGGGTCCGAGATGGCGGTCATAGATCTCGCCGTAGTTCCCGGAGGCTCGGATGACCTGAACGACAAAGTCATCGGGAAGGCCGAGCTTGCTGCCGAGGGCACCATCGATGCCGAGGAAGCGTCTGAGGGCTGTTTGGCTGGCATCCGCCTCAGCCTGCTCAACCATCGCGTTCACATTGGCCTGGGTGATCCCCCGCTCCTCCGCTTCGATCAGGGCCAACACCACCCAGGTCATCGCATCGGCCATGGTCTGATCTCCCCCCACAACGGCAGGAGCCAGAGGCTCTTTACTCAGCCGGTCCGCGAGGATCACATGCTTCTCAGGGTCTGCAAAGCCAGAGCGGGCCGACGCGAGCTGGGAGCGATCGGAGGTCATCGCCGCACAACGTCCCTGCAGATAGCCCCCGACAACCTGATTCAGATCCTGATATTTGATCGGCGTATAAGGAATGCCTTCAGCGGCAAATGTGTCATTCAGGTTCTGCTCGGTGGTTGTGCCGGACCCCACGCAGATGGCCTTGCCACTCAGATCCTTCAGCGAACGAATCCCGGCGGCTTCAGGCACCAACAACCCCTGACCGTCATGGAAAACGACCGGTCCAAAGCTGAGGCCGTTCCCGCCGGCTGAATCGCGGCTGAGGGTCCATGTGGTGTTTCGAGAAAGCAGATCGATCTCGCCGGATCGAAGCGCTGTGAAGCGTTCTGGAGCGGTGAGTGGTCGGTATTGCACCTTTTCGGCATCGCCCACAAATGCGGCGGCCATCGCCCGGCAGATGTCCACATCCAGACCGGTGTAGGCCCCCTCAGCACTGAGAAAACTGAATCCGGGAATCTTGCCGCTGACGCCGCAGAGCAGCTCACCCCGCTGTTTCACCAGCTCCAGACGGGAGACCGAGGCACCATCCATGGATGCACATCCACTGACCAGGGCCGCAAGTCCGACCGTGGCGCCGACCAGAAGGCGATTACAGGTGCGAAACATCAAGGTTGGGACGATTCGGCTGGGATTGTCCCAGATCCGCAGTCCTTCCTGACGAACAGCACTAGTTTCCATTGATCGTTCAGCTGATCAATGCGCGCGCTGCCACAGCTGATGGCTCTGGCAATCAGCTTGATCACCCTGACCTTGCCGTCTCAGACCCTGGCTGAGACCAATCGTCAGGCGTACAACAACAAAATGACCCTGCTGCAGGTCCTGCTGGACGGAGCCAAGGAGCGCGCCAGCGATACCGGCGATCTCGAAACGCTCTGCATGCTGATGAGCATCGGCAACGACGTGACCAGTCGCTATTCCCAGCTGAATCCAGAGGATCTGCAGGTGAGGGATCGACTGGGTGCCATGCGGAATGACCTGAGCCTCTGCCTGGCACTGCTCGACGAGCCACGGTCCCTTTGATCAAGGCTGGTGAGGAGATCAG
>CAJWLE010000191.1:0-3481 GCA_913042965.1 uncultured Synechococcus sp. | reverse complement strand
GGTCAACTCAACAACATCACTGACCAAATCACTTGCAACTGCAGAACTATTTGCACCATATTGATCAGACCCCCATGTTACGACCGAACCATCAGATTTGAGAGCAGCAAAAGCCTGATCAGACGCAACGACGTCGATCACACCCGATTCCAACTGATCAGCCTGATCCACATAATTTGCGCCGGAAATTCCCCAACTCACTGCTTTCCCACTGCCTGTGATTGCAGTGAAGGCATTGCGATTGCCAATGATTCTCTGCACATCAATCAAGTCCTGTTCCACAGAGCTGATATCACCTCCAGAGGAGGGGCTTCCCCAACTGATCACCGAGCCATCGTCTAAAAGCGCGGCAAACGTGAAATCGTTACTGAAAACATCTTTCACCTGCCCTGATGCCAACGCAAGAACAGCCTGTCCTTCCGGCACACCACCATGATTCCAATAACCCCAGGTTTGAACGGTGCCGTCCTCTAACAATGCGGCAAAAGCACCCGTTGTTGAACGTATTGTGCGTACATTTTCAGCGATATCGATTCCGGACTTCCCCCTGAACCCGCCAGAGAATTCGTCTCCCCAGCCAACAACAGAACCATCTCGCTTCAGTGCAGCAAAGGCATGATCCGTTGAAAATATTTCGACGACCCCTTCGTTGAGCACATCGCTCAGATCGCTGGTGTCTCCACCAAACCCCAACGTTCCCCAGGTTGTAACCGCCCCATTCACATCAAGAGCAGCAAAGGCCTCCGTCGTGGACGCGATGGAGCGGATGCCACTCTGCAGTTGATCTTGAACATCACTGGTATTTCCACCATTGCCACCCCATGCGACGACTTGCCCCTGAGAAGTGAGAGCAGCGAACGCTGATTCAGTCGAAAAGATCTGACGCACCCCGCTCAGATCTGCGGCTTCGGATGACAACAACCCACCCGAGGAAGGGGCTCCCCACGCGCGAATCTCTCCTGTACTCGTCAGTGCGGCAAAAGCTCTTGCATTACGCCATTCGCTGCTGGAGCGATTTGGTGATGCAGCCAGTAAATGTCCTGAAGCCATTGAAAGGAATGGTCGAGGAATGGGTTGTCTTCATTTTGCGTCGCGCGAGCTTCACGAACCTTGTCCTCATTTAAATCAACACGGCCTCCAAAGCGGATGCCATTTCTGCGAGATCAGTCAAGGCTCGATCGCGATAAGCCCCGTAGCGGGCCCGTTTATCCCTGATCCGTTCCGGCAGGTCCGGCAGTAAGCCGAAATTGGGAGGCATCGGCTGGAACTTCGCCGTGGGAGCCTCACTGACGAAATGGGTCAGGGCCCCAGCCATGGTGGTGGGAGGGAGATCAATCGGCTCCAGCCCCCGCACCAGGCGCGCGGCATTGGTGCCGGCAAGCCAACCTCCGGCAACGGCTGCGGCATAACCCTCTGTGCCTGTGATCTGGCCAGCGGCCAGCAGGGTTTCACGGCTTCGGAACTGCAGGGTGGGCTGCAGCAGCTGGGGCGACTCCAGAAAGGTGTTGCGGTGCATCACCCCGAAGCGAACGAACTCAGCCGCCGACAAACCAGGGATCATCTGCAGCACCCTTTTCTGCTCACCCCATTTGAGGTTGGTCTGGAACCCCACCAGATTCCAGAGCCGGCCGTCCTTGTCCTCCTGTCGAAGCTGCACCACGGCATAGGCCCGCTTGGCCCGGCGCACATCGCGATCGTTCACATCACCCCAACGGGGATCCCAAAGACCGATGGGTTTCAGCGGTCCGTACCGCATCGTGTCTTCCCCGCGCCGTGCGAGTTCTTCGATCGGTAAACATCCCTCGAAGAAGGTGGCGTCCTCTTGGTCGAAATCCTTGAGCTCAGCCTGTTCCGCTGCCAGCAGCGCCTCGCGAAAGGCGAGGTACTGCGCCTTGTCCATGGGGCAGTTGATGTAATCCGCGTCGCCCTTGTCGTAACGGCTGGCCCGGAACGCGATGTTCAGGTCAATGCTGTCGCCGTGAACGATGGGGCTGGCCGCATCGAAGAAGTGACAGTCGGCACGGCCAGTAAATGAACGCAGATCCTCCGCAAGGGGTTCACTGGTCAACGGCCCGGTGGCCAGAACGGTGATGTCTTCGGCCGATGGCAGCGACTGCTGCTCCCTGCGTTCGATGGTGACCAGGGGATGCTGATCGAGGGTTTCGGTCAACGCGGCGCTGTAACGGCCGCGATCAACGGCCAGGGCACCACCAGCTGGAACAGCATGGTGATCCGCCGTTCCAATCACCAAGGAGCCAAGTCGACGCATCTCCTCCTGGAGCAGGCCGGCAGCGCGATCACTGCTTAAAGCACCAAAGCTGTTGCTGCAGACCAGCTCTGCGAAATCACTGCTGTGATGGGCCGGTGAGCGGCGCACTGGCCGCATTTCCACCAACGTGACTGGAATGCCGGCGCAGGCCACCTGCCAGGCAGCTTCTGTACCGGCCAGACCTGCACCGAGAACGGTGACGGAACCTTCGTTGGCCAACGAGGCTGCTCGCTGCAACATTCAGCCTACGTAGGCTCGATTCCAGCTTCAGGCGCGGCTGCGTTGGATCATCAGCTGAAGCTGACCGACAGCGGCGCGGCCGATGTTGAAGGCAGCCCAACCCACAGCAGCCAGAACGGGGGCAACCACCAGGAACAAACGGGCATCGATTCCCAGCACCTGACCAGTGGTGATCACGCTGTAAGCCGAATAGGCGACGATCGCGAGGATGACGACAAGGCCGATGGCAACGCGGACGACGCTCATAATGTTTCGGGAAGTTGCCGAAATTTTACGGACAACACCGCGCTTTCTACGGATCCAGTCCAAAGCTGACCAGAAATGCAGCACTCAGTCCTGCTGGGCGGCGTGTTGACGAGCCAGTTCGGCGTAGCGCCGGGCATGCCGACGCTGATCCTCTACAGCCTCGGGTGTCAGCTCACGTCTGGGCTGGGCCGGAATGCCCATCACCATGGTGTGTGCAGGAACATCCTTGGTCACAACAGAGCCGGCAGCAACGAGTGCCCCTTCTCCCACGCGAACGCCGTTGAGAACAATCGCACCGATTCCGATCAGACAACCATCCCCGAGCGTGGCCCCGTGAATCACGGCTCGATGGCCAATGGTCACGTCCATCCCGATCAGTACGGGCTGATCGGGATCGCCATGCAACACCGACCCGTCTTGAACATTGCTGAACGCACCGATTCGGATCCGACTTAAATCTCCCCGGGCCACAGCGGTCGGCCAGAGGCTGCTGCCCTCCTCCATCACCACATCGCCAATCACGACAGCACTGGAAGCAACCCAGGCCAGCGCATGAATCTGGGGGGCAGGCCAGGGGGGAGCAGTGGGCATCAGCGAACCGAAAGATGTCCTGATCCTGCGGCTGACCGAGTGATAATGTCCATCCATGCCTGTTTAGGCATGCCCAAGCGGGCGGGTCGCTAGCTCAGCGGTAGAGCATCCGGCTTTTAACCGGCTGGTCCTGAG
>CAJWLE010000190.1:0-3512 GCA_913042965.1 uncultured Synechococcus sp. | reverse complement strand
AAAGATGGAATCTGGATCCGCGACCTGGCCGATCCGGCCTGCCTGCGGGCCTGCGCACACGTGTGCACCAACGCCGATGAGCTCGATGCCCTGCTCAAAGAACTTGGTGGAAGCATGTGCTGATCAAGCACCACCGGAGCCCGATGGCGACGACAGCTTCATCGTCCAAGGACGCTCCGGATCCGACACCGTTGATGGATAAATGGTTGTCGAAGGAAAGGCGAAGTCAGCATCAGCTTGCTTGACAATCTCTCCGATTTTTAAAAACACATCCTGCTGAATATCCAACCATTCCTTCCAAACCGTGGTTTCGGTAAAGCAATAAACCAGCATGTTGATTGAAGAGGTATTCCACTGATTAAAGTTGACCAAAATCGTTTGCTTATGATCAATACCTGGATGAGACTGAAGCATTTCTCTAACTGCCTTCACAATGGCCTCCATCCGATCAAGATCTTCATAACGGAGCCCAATCTCCGTTTTGATACGCCGGTTGTACATCCGCCCAGGATTTTCAATCGGCTGCGTTGCGAACAGGGCATTAGGAATGAACAGTGGGCGCCGATCAAAGGTACGGATTCTTGTGTGATACCAGCCGATTCGCTCAACTGTTCCCTGATACGTCGACACATTGATCCAATCACCTTCAGAGAAAGGACGATTGAAAAACAACATCAACCCGGAAAGAAAATTCTGTGAGATCTGCTGAGTGCCAAAACCGATCCCAATACCCGCCCCGCCCAGAAGAGCACCCACAGCCGTTGTGGAAACTCCCAGCACCAGCATCAAGGCGGCACCGATCAACAAGGCCAGGCCGATATTGAACAACCGATCCAGAAGGGCAATCATCATGGACCGATCGCGCGGATCCTCTAATTCATGGGCAATCCAGCGTTCAAAAAATCTTGAATGAAGAAACCGCAAACCTGCAACGGTTAACGATCGCCATATCGCCAACAGCACCAAACATGTTGTGACCCGTTCCGTATCAATCCGCGTGAGAGCTGGAATGGAGTTCACGAGCTGATTCAGACCAAAACCTGCATAGAGCGCCGTACCCAGCCCCAGCAGCAATGGCCGTCGCAGAAGCCTGGCGATTGAGCCAATCGAAGGCCCTGCCCAGCGTTCAAGTCCTCTCAGCACAAGAACCAACAACAACAGGGCCAGCGTTCCCACCAGCAACCCTTCGGGTTTCTGGAAGAAATGCGCGTCCTTGAAGATCAGACTGAGATCCATCTCAACAAAAGCCCTAGTGGCAATTGTGTCGACCTCGCTCAACCGTGCAAACGAATCTGCAGAGCCTTCTCCGCCTCCTCACGATCGTCAAAGTGAATCTTCTCGGTGCCGAGAATCTGATAATCCTCGTGGCCTTTGCCGGCGATCAGCACCAGATCGTTGAGGGAAGCCTCGGCCACGGCCCTCGCGATCGCCGAGGCCCGATCGCTGTCGACGAGAAGGTCACTGCCCGCAGGAACACCGGAGACCACATCATCAAGAATCTGCTGAGGGTCCTCGGTGCGCGGATTGTCTGAAGTGACCACCAAACGATCCGCCAGGCGGGCCGAGATCGCTGCCATCTGAGGGCGCTTTCCCCGGTCTCGGTCGCCGCCGCATCCGAACACGCAGATCAGCTTGCCCTCCACGAAGGGCCGGGCCGCCATCAGCGCATTCTCGAGACCATCCGGCGTGTGGGCGTAGTCCACAAGCACCGTCGGGAGCTGCTTGGTTTCGGCACCGCTCAGCAGCACGCGCTCCATGCGTCCTGGAACCCCACGGAAGCTGCCAATGGCCTCCAGCAATCGCGGCAGAGGCAGGCCTTGTTGCAGCAGAACACCCACCGCCTGCAACAGGTTCATCACATTGAAGCGGCCAAGCAGTGGTGAATGGAACAGGCCCGATCCCGCGGGGGTGATCAGGCGGCCTCGCACCCCTTGGCCTGTCATGTCCAGATCACAGATGTGGAGTTCTGCTGAAGCATCCACAAGGGAGCTGCGCCAGGCCCTGGGCCCCAGCCGGTCCGCCAACCGCTGCCCCCAGGGGTCATCAACGTTGACCACAGCCTTTGAACCATCTCCTGAAAGCAGGGGCGCATCGAACAGCAGAGCCTTGGCCTCGTAGTAGGCCTCCATGGAGTGGTGGTAATCGAGATGGTCCTGGGTGAGGTTGGTGAACACCGCCCCCGAAAAACGACAGCCGGCCACCCTCTGCTGATCGAGAGCATGGGAACTGACTTCCATGGCAGCCAGCTTGCAACCGGCAGCAGCAGCAGCAGCCAGCTGACCCTGCAAACGATCAGCTACAGCGGTGGTGTGGGTCGCGGTGATGCTGTGCCCAGGCCAGCGATTCACGAGGGTGCCGAACAGAGCTGTCGGACCGCCGACAACAGTCGCGAGATGCTCAATCAGGTGGGTGACAGTGGTTTTGCCATTGGTGCCCGTCACACCGATCAGACCCATCCGCCGGCAAGGCACATCCCAGTAAGCGGCGGATAGCTCGCCCAAGGTCTGGGCCACGGGTTCATCCAGGACCAGCACGGGGGCATTCGCATCCGGCGGATCGAGCTGTGCGGCCTGAGGACCGATCACCGCTGCGGCGGCACCGGCCTCCAACGCCTGACGCCAGAAGCGGCCGCCATCCACCTGAACTCCGGGCAACCCGAGGAATAACGCATCCGTTACGACGGCCCTGGAATCGCTTGTGATCCCGCTGAGCTGAACATTGGCAAGCCCTGCTGGAACAGCAAGGCCCACATCGCGCAGCAGGGCATGCAACGAGTGGACCATGACAATTCCAAAGAAGATGCTCGTTCTAAACCGGGTCCGTCGGGTTGGACAGGCCCCGTTGCAACCAGTTGAACAAGCCATCCCCGCTCAATCGGGGAGACACCCGTGCCAGCTCCCGACCGTCGAGCTGAAGCACCGGCACCTCGAGGTCGTAGCGGGCGCGCAGCTCCGCAGCGACCGTGGGGGAGTCGATATCCACCACCATCAAGACCAGGGCCAACGCCTGCAGATCCAGATCGCGCAGACGTTGCTCGAGCCCTTCACACAAACAGCAGCCTTTGCGGCTGAACAGAACAAGATCAGCCATCGCTCAGTCGGGCACAGGGTCGCAGCCACAGGGGGTGAAGGGATGACAGCGCAGCAACCGTTTCAACGTGAGCCACCCGCCCTTCCAGGGCCCATGCTTCTGGATCGCTTCCAATCCATAGGCGCTGCAGGTGGGTGTGAAGCGACAACGGGGGCCGAGTATGGGTGAGATGAAGCTGCGGTAGAAGCCGATCAACGCCAGCAGCAGCGAAGCAACGCTTTGGTTGAGGCGCTGCTGGAGGGTTGGGGATGGATCGCCAGATAAACTGTCGGATTCGTGCACGGATGGAGATGCCGGAACTCCCTGAGTTCCAGCATGGCTAAACCGAGCACGACTTGACCAAACAACCTTCCAACCCATGTCTCGATACCGCGGCCCTCGCCTGAGGATCACGCGGCGCTTGGGAGACCTCCCTGGTCTCA
>CAJWLE010000189.1:0-3526 GCA_913042965.1 uncultured Synechococcus sp. | reverse complement strand
TTGCATCAAGCTCGCTGCCGCCTGACACGGACAACAGCTGATCCACGCATCATGACCGCAACAAGGACTCGCTTTTGACCTCCCAAAAATCAACCGCATCCAGGTGGACCTGGAAAACGGCAGCAATCGTGGTTGGAGCGAAGTTTGCAGTTGTCGTAGCTGTTCTGGGACTATCTCGCATGGGGCTTCTTCCAGAGTGGATGCCCACGCTGTAGAGCCCTAACCGGCCTCCGGCGCCCAACCCATCGCCTTCTGCCACGTCGGCGCCCAGAGTTTGCACTTCTTTTTCAGATGGTCGCCCTGCTGGAGCTGCCTCTGCCTTGCATTGCAACCGAGAACCGTGCGGCAATGGCGGTCAACGCCATAGACGAAGTGCTGGCAGGTCATGCACACAACACCCCCTTTCCAGCCTTGCAGGTCGCCGTCGTCGACATAATCCCAATCCTCCACAGCACGAGCCCCACATCAGTACACCTGTACTACTCCAGTCGGGGGCTTGCTGGCAAGCGCCTTGGCGGCATGTCTACAAAATCAAGTCTGAGCACTCACGGTGATGGTGTTTTGGCCAGGTGAGCGCGCAACATGACCCTGCAGGCAAAGACAGGGATCATTGTTTGCGACCAACATCGATCTCCAACAAAACAACATCCCTTTGGCCTGAAAGATTACTTTCAAAGATGATTATTATCTGATGAAATCTTGAATCACCGGCATGTAGATTTTCAGTAGCATCACACCAACAAAGACAAGCCAAAGGATCAAGAAATTGCGTAGCCCTGAATTCATCTGAAATTCCTCATCCTTTTTCTGGCCAGCGGTCTAGGCAATCGCTGAAGTCGATGTTCCAAAGCTCTTGCTCGACAGCCTCGTCTCCATCGAGAAAAGCTTGACAAGCCTCGTCGTCGGTGTAGTTGTCGTAAATTCCACCATCATCAAGCTGGGCTTTGGCACCGGTGGGATCGATCGCCAGACCCAGAACAATGAGCAGCCAAGAAAGGTTCATACGCAGAACAGCCACCAGCTGAGCAGCGATTCAATCATGAACACTTTCAACGAAGGCAGCATTACCATTTGATACCCAACACAGTCCCGTTCTGCTTGATTGGCTTGCCGGCTTTCCCTTCTGTGCGCCATAACAGAAAATCGTTAAATCAGACTCGTTCGGGCGGAAATTGATGAAGTCAAGAAATAGGCGCCCCATCGCCTCAATTCCGTTCTTTTCGTACCATGATCATGGTCTTGGACGTGTAAGCGTCTGAGTTGTGGGCTGAGCGATGCCCAACAAGAGATGTTTCGTCCGCCACCCTCGCGTTGCGGACGGACTTCTCATTGTTAAGAGAAATAGCAGCTGTGCCAATCGATACGAAAAGCCGTCATCATTTTGCTGTGGCCGAATCGCTCCGGCGATTTATCGCCGTCGGCCACGACTAAAACTGCGCAGAACGGGGATTGCCAAATTCCTCACAGGACTGTGTTCTTGTTTCCTCCCTGAAAGTCGAGTGTTCTCATATTGCACTTCAGGATCAAGAGCCAGATCAGTTCATCGTCTGATTCACGTCCCACCAAACCATGGACTATAAATCGTTTTGCCTGACGCTTCTCGTGATTCTGGCGGCGATCAACACAGTGATTAATCTCCGAACACATCGGAAACGCTGACAGCTCATTCGAGCCGATCAGAGTCTTTAACGCGCGACTGAAGGATCTCACGAATAACGGTCAAATGAGGTTTTTCAGCAGCGATTGACTCTCTCATCTCTTTCGGCAACCTCGCTTCCAATCGTTCCTGTTTGGCAAGGTCCTGGGTGAGTCGCTTCACAAATGGTTCAAATGCAGAGAAGTAAGAGTCAGCCAGTTCAGGAGCCAGTCCAATCACTTCGAGAGCCTGTTTGAAGTGAAAATAAGTGTTGGTCCAATTAATAAGCTCATCCAGAGTATTGAGCCCAAGCTCATTGTCAGGCAGATTCACAAATAGTCTTCAGGCAAAAAGATTCTCTTGAATACAGCCGCCTGCCCACCATCAGGATGGCCAAAGATCAACCCTGCATCCGATGAAAGCTCGGCATGGGTGTCTGCTGACGATGCATCAAGAGCATTAAATGCTGTGATGGCCCCGAAGGTCTCCGCTTCAAGGATCTCGCCTCTCCCCAGCGACCGATAGGGCTTGTTGATCCGAGCTCGACCAACCAGTTTGTCGTTGGCCGTGAACAAGCCATCGCCATCCACATCCACGTAGATCTTGAGACGGTCCTTTTTGGTGTGGCGAACAAATCCAGGACGCCCATCATCAAGATCCCAGGTGTAATGGTGCTTTCTTTCACCACGCTTACGGCGACTCTTCAAGGCCTCATCTGAAACTGGATTCCACGTACACATGGGATTTAAATTTTCAGAGCGATCACTGCGTTTCTGGAGGTTAATTGTCCTTCCCCGTCAGGGAATTGCTCACTCCTCCAGATCTGTTGTTGACCACAGGCTGACCAGTGGCATTGATCCTGTTCCGCCCCCATGCAGTGCATGGCCCTCTCCCCCTCCAAGACGTCGCACCATGCGACACTTAAGAAAGCCTTAAGGTTCTGGCATGGGGCGGTTCAGCATCTCGCTCACTCAGCAGCAGATCAGGCATGGCTATTCGCTGTTGAAGCTGATGGAACATCTCGACCGTGAGCTGAACCTGCTGAATCAGCAACGGATCTCAGCCGGTCTATCCAGTCAGGAAGGACAAAGGCTGGGCCGGATCAGATTCAGCCACCTTCGCAAGATTCAAGATTGCATCGCTGAGCTCGACACCAGCGGATTCAACACCTGGCTGCTCGAGCGACAAATGGCCTGACGTCCATCAACAGCGGCCCGCCGGGCTGGCTGGAATGGTGCCGTTCAGGCCGTTGAAGAAGGCGCTGTGTCCGTTCCCATCATTTATCACGAGCGCTACTCAGCTCCGCTGCCCTCGACCCATCGCTTTCCGATGGAAAAGTTCAGGCTGTTGCGCCGCCTGTTGTTGGAGGAGGAGGTCATCCAACAACAGCAGATCTTCAGCCCGCTGAGCATTACCCGGCAAGACCTGGAACGCATTCACAAACGCAGCTATCACGAAGCGTTCAGTCGTGACCAGCTGACCCGCCCGGAACAACGGCGGATCGGTCTACCGGCAACGCGTCCTCTGGTGCAACGCACCTGGCTGGCAGTGGGGGGAACACTGCTGACCGCCCAAATGGCTTTACGACATGGCGTCGCCTGCCACCTGGCCGGAGGAACCCACCATGCCCATCCCGGCTTCGGCAGCGGTTTCTGCATCTTCAACGATGTGGCGATCACCGCCAAAGTTCTGCTGGATCACGGTGCGTTGGAACGCATCCTGGTGGTGGACCTCGATGTGCATCAAGGCGACGGAACAGCGGCCTGTTTTCAAAACGATTCCAGAGTCACGACCCTGTCGGTGCATGCCGCCAGCAATTTTCCATTGCGCAAGGTCAGCGGCGATGTCGACATCGCCCTGCCGGATGCCACCGGAGATGATGCCTATGTG
>CAJWLE010000188.1:0-3537 GCA_913042965.1 uncultured Synechococcus sp. | reverse complement strand
AGCATTGGCGCCGACCCGGGCCGCCTGGGTCAGGCCATGGGCCAGCGGTGATCCACCGCCACAGGGCATCGATTCCAGCCGTCGTCGGGCAGCCGTTATCGAGCGCGTGGGGGGCAGGAGCACCTCGGCCTGATCGCCGCGGAACGGGATCAGGGCGACTTCATCGCGATTCTCATAGGCTTCGGTGAGCAGACGGATCACGGCGCCCTTGGCGCTCTGCATCCGGTTCAGGGCCATCGAGCCGCTTGCATCCACCAGAAACACAACCAGAGCACCAGCTTTGCGTTGCAGAAGCTTTGCGCGCAGATCGCCCTCCTCCACGATCACCGTGCGGTTCGGTTCTCTGGCCCGGCGGATTTTCTGGTACGGCGCTGCTGCTCGCAAGGTGGCGTCTACTGCGATGCGGCGCACCGGCCCGCGCGGCAGCATCGGCTTCACATAACGCCCTCGGCTGTCGCTGAACACAACTGATCGGCTGCCGCTGTTGCCGCTTTTGGATTTTGCGGCGTTGAACAGCAGCAGATCGGGATCCACGGCGATGGCTTCCGGGTCGAGCATGAATTCCTCGGGCACGGCCGGAGGGGCCTGGTCCTCCTCGCTGTCGCCCTCGTCGTCGGTGTTGTCGTCATCGGCGTTGTCTTCAGCCGGGTCGTTGTCCTCCTCACCGGATCCCTCCGGTGGAGGTGGTGGGTTGTCCTGCTGCTGATCCCCCTCGTCCTGCTGCGGTGGCGGCGGTTCTTGGTCCTGTGGAGGAGGTGGCTCCATCTGTTGGTCCGGCGGTGGCAACTGCGATGCCCGCGGTGCGATCACCAGGGCTACAGCCACTTGCAGGTCGTCGGCTTCCACCTGATCACGGCCGGAGAGGGCGGCATGGGCGCGGGCTACCCGAACCGCGTAGAGCTCCGAGCGGTGACCCTCCACGCCGCCGCGGATGGCTTCATTCACAAGGTATTGGATCTGTTCGCGGCTGATCTGCACATCCGGCAGCCATTGGCGGGCCAGCAGCAGCTGGGTGGCGAGGGCGTCGGTTTCTTCAGCCCAGGTTGTCGCGAAGGTGCGGCTGCACTGTCCATGGCTGATCACCGCGTTGGTGATCTCCACCCGCTGTTCGGTGCTCACCAGCTGATTGGCCGAGAGGGCAATGGCAAAGCGGTCCAGCAGGTGATCGCGAACGTTGCCTTCTTCAGGGTTGTAGGTGGCAATCAACAGGGGGCGGCAGGGGTGGCTGAGGCTGAGGCCTTCGCGCTCCACCCGGTTTTCGCCGCTGCCTACCGCCGCCAACATCAGGTTGACGATGCCGTCGTCCAGCAGGTTGAGCTCATCGACATAGAGAACACCGCGGTGGGCATCCGCCAGCAGGCCGGGTTGGAAGACCGCACCACCGCTGGACAGTGAGGCGGCCACATCAACAGCGCCAACCAGTCGGTCTTCGGTGATCCCAAGGGGAATCTGCACAAAGGGAGCGGGAATCACGGTGGAGGGTGGCTCGCCCTCGATGCGCTCCTGGGTTGCGGCATCCCATTCCTCAGGTTCCTGTGGGTCGAGGTTGCGGCCCACACCGCCCTCGATATCGAGGATGTCGATAGGAGGCAGCAGGGCGTGCAGGCCCCGCGCCAAGACAGATTTGCCGGTGCCGCGCCCACCCGCGATCACCACACCGCCAAGGCCGGGGTCCACAGCTGCCAGCAGAAGAGCCAGCTTCAATGTGCCGTGGCCAGTGATCGCCGCCAGCGGGAAGGCACGGATTGCCTGGTCGTCCCTCACCGCTACACCGGTTGCCACCATGGACGCGTTCAGCCCGTTCGTGCGCGCCAGTCTCGCTGATGTCCCTGATGGATGACACATCCTTGGCGGTGGCACTGGGGGCCAACCAACCCAGTGTGGCTGGATCGCCACGCGACACTCTGCTGGCGGTGAGGCCTTTGCTGGAGCAGCAGGTGGCGGATTGGGCCCGTTCGGCACCCGTGTGTTGCTGGTCAGAGTTGTTCGATACCGACCCGGTGGGGCCGCAGGATCAGCCCAGCTATCTCAATGCCGTGCTGCTGGTGAGGGCGGTACCGGCTGCTCCTTCGTCAGCGGCTGCTCTGAATCTGCTGCGTCGTCTGCAGGATTTGGAAATTGTTTTTGGTCGGGACCGATCGTGTGAGCAGCGCTGGGGACCACGCAGCTTGGATTTGGATCTGCTCTTCTGGGGTGAGTTGAGGTTTGACCACCCACAGCTGGTGCTGCCCCATCCCCGCATGCACTTGCGCAGCTTTGTTCTCGAGCCCTTGCTTCAGGCGATGCAGGGCACTCACCCGCCATGCTGGTGACCTTTCACGCCTGATCCCATGGCGCCGCTTCCGGCCCCGGAGCCCTTTGAGCTGCTGGACACTGTTGAGGCGGTGAATGTCCGCAAGATTCGCTTCGAGCGCAATCGGATCAAATTGCCGATGGGGGTCGAAGGCACCTTCGGGATCATTCGCCACCCGGGGGCGTCGTTGGCGGTGCCTGTCACCGATGACGGCCAGGTGGTGCTGCTGCGTCAGTACCGCTTCGCGGTGCAGGCCCGACTGCTTGAGTTCCCTGCTGGCACCTTGGAAGAGGGCGAAGATCCGCTCGAATCCATGCAGCGGGAACTGGGTGAAGAAGCGGGCTACAGCGCAGCGCGCTGGGATGCCCTGGGGCCGATGCTCCCCTGCCCCGGGTATTCCGATGAGGTGATCCACTGCTTCCTGGCTCGGGAGCTCACCCCGCTGGAGAACCCTCCAGCGGGGGATGACGACGAAGATCTGGAGGTGGTGCTGATGTCACCAGCAGCCTTGGATGCAGCTCTGGCCTCCGGCGATGAATGGCTGGATGGCAAAAGCGTGACCGCCTGGTATCGCGCCAAACAGCTTCTCGGGCTCTGATGACAACGTCTCGCGTCCTGTTCTGGCACCGCCGCGACCTGCGCCTGGCGGACAACCTCGGCTTGGCGGCCGCTGCGGAGATCAGCCCGGCCCTGACCGGTGTGTATGTGCTCGATCCCCAGCTGATGGACCCGCCGGAGCATCTGCCGCCGATGGCGCCGGCCCGGCTGTGGTTTTTGATCGAGAGCCTGAGAGAACTGCAGCAGCGCTGGCGGGATGCCGGCAGCCGTCTGCTGGTGCTGGAGGGCGATCCAGTGGTGCAGCTGCCTCAGCTTGCGGAGCAGATCGGAGCTGGGACGGTGGTGTGGAACCGCGATGTGGAGCCCTACGCCCGCGAACGGGACCGTCAGGTGGCCCAAAGGCTGCAGGCCGATGGCCGCAAGGTTTTGGTGGACTGGGATCAGCTGCTGATCGCGCCGGAGCTGCTCAAGACCGGTGCGGGCGATCCCTACCGGGTCTACGGCCCATTCCTGCGCAACTGGCGTGGTCAGGTGCTGGAGAAGCAGCCCGCCACTGTCCCAGCGCCAACGGGGCTTGTGGACCTTGATTCGGCAAAGATTCCGGCCGCTGATCCCTTGGCGGCTCTACGCGCGAGCCATGGCTTTGAGGGCGCGGAACTCTGCCCCTGTCGTCCAGGGGAAGCCGC
>CAJWLE010000187.1:0-3564 GCA_913042965.1 uncultured Synechococcus sp. | reverse complement strand
AAGAAACAGAACGAGTCGGCCGATCTCAGCATCCACAGCCGCGACCTGCTGGATCCTTACGGTCCGCCAAGGACGATTCCAACCCTCTCCATCTGGGAACTGCTTGAACCGCAGGCCTATGCATCAATCAAGAAGTCCGGGCGGCTGCGCAATGCCCTGATTCTTGTGGGACCGACTGCAGCCGTGTTGCAAGATCGCCATCCCGCCGTGTTCTCAGGAGCGGAGGGCATGCCGGGAGTGGAACTGCATGGGACGGAACTGGCCAACCGTCTTGAATCACGTTCACTGCGCTGGATCCCTGCACCTCCTGGATGGAACCTGGTGATGGCAATGCTGGTGCTAGTCACCGGGGTGTGCGCGGCCCGGTTTGAACGACCACTACCTCGCCTGGGCTTGCTGCTGGTCGCCGCAGGGCTTTTGGTCGCAGGCAGTGCAGGTCTGATCGTCTGGGGCGGCCTTCTGCTGCCGGTTCTAGGGGTAGCGGGAAGCCTGGGAGTCACGGGGATCGTGACGAGTGCCGATGCAACCGTGCGACTGCAGTGGCAGCGCCGACGTCTGCGCCGCACGCTCGGTCGATATCTATCTCCTGCCGTGGCCGCAGTGATCTCTGAACAGCCTGAAGAAGCCGATCAACTTCTGGGCGGGCAGTTAACAGACGTGGTGATCTTAATGAGCGACATCCGTGGATTTACAGCCTTCACACAGGAGATGACAAAGCAAGGGAACGTCAAACAACTGGTCGATCGACTCAACACCTACTTCAGCGAAGTGGTGGATGCAGTGCATTCAGAAGAAGGCACGGTCGACAAATTCATCGGCGATGCCGTGCTCGCGGTATTTGGGGCACCACTTCAGAAAACAAGCAGCACCAATGTGCTGGCTGCGGTCAAAACGGCAATCGCTTTACAGCAACGACTCGCCATTCTCAATCGTGCCTGGATCGCCGAAGGGCAATCACCATGGGATCAGGTGGTGGTACTCAGTTACGGCTGGGTTGTGAGCGGCAACATCGGCTGCGCCAGCCGAATGGACTACACCGTGATCGGCGATGCCGTGAATACAGCCAGCCGCTTGGAGGCGATTGCCAAGCAATGCGGCCAAGCAATTGTGATGAGTGCTGCGGTGGCGGAACATCTAGACGGCGACTGGCCTCTACAGGACCTGGGGACATTTCCTATCCGTGGGCAAGACGATCAACGGGTGTTCGCACTCAAAACTGACACTAAAGAGCACACCTAGTCAGAAACAAATCAGTAACAACAGTCTGTGTTCAAGCGTTCATCCACGTGTTTAAAAAGCTGTTGACTATCGCTTGCGCAGCAGTTCTGATGCCTGCGGCAGCTGAGGCAGCTCCGTTCAACAGCGCCACGATCCGACGCATCATCGATGGCAGAGAAGTATTCATCGACCGGCGAGAAGCAACCGTTGATGACACCGCAGACCGTGGCCAGGAACTCAGCACCGGCAGCAGCAGGGCTGAAGTGCTGTTTGACCGACGAGCGCTCGGCTTTCTTGGAAACAACAGTCTGATCCGCCTTGGAGAAGACTGCTTTCGCCTGGATCGTGGCCAGGTGCTGGTTAATGGCCCTCAGAACACATGTCTAGGAACAAAGGTGCTTGGCATTCGAGGCACGACATACGTTCTGACTATTCAAGAAGATGGAAACTATGAGCTAGCGGTTCTCAGCGGCGAAGCCACCGTTGGTAATGCAGTCGAAAATCCAGCAAAAGACAGCTCTCCAGACATCCTCTCGATGTACCCCACGCTGAATCCGGTCATCGGCTTCGGATCTAGTGCTTGGGGTAGCAATGCATCAGGCGAGACCCTTGGAGAAGCAGCAGGGCTCATCCTTGGTGACGCTTCCTTTTTTATGCCGCTCAGTCAGAGCTTGGGAAGCAATCTCCTGTACAGCTACACCACCGCCAGCAGCAATTTTGATGGAGCCTGGGGTGCCAGCACTGAACTGGGATACAAGTGGTTCAACCCTGATAACAGAAGCATCAGTTCGGTGTTGATGGGATACGACGGCTGGGATAGCGCTGGCTGTTTTCAGTCTCAAGTTGCACTAGGAGGTCTTTGGCAAAAGGGGCGCTGGCAGTTCGGGGTGAACGGCGGGATTCCTCTGGATCAATGCGTCAACAACCTCGGATATGCGATTGGTCAGATCGGCATCCCCATCGCAGACGTTGGAGACCAATCCATCACCCTGTCACTCTCCCCTTATGTGCTCCATGGAATTGGCGAATCGTTTGGAGGAGGACGGATTGGCGTGAATGTCCCAATCGGCAATCAGGTGATGCTGTCGACCTACGGCCAATACGACAATCTTCTTGACACCGTGATCGGCGGACAGATCAGTTACAGATTTGCCACCCAGGGAGGATTTGTAAACGATCCAAACCTGCAGCGACCAACAGCCTCATCTCCGATGCCTTGGCAGGCCAAGGAATTCAACACAAGCAGTCCTATGCAAATTGCAATGGGGCATCGACGCGACAGCTCTCCATCCCAATCTGATGCTGCAGAGAAGGTGCAAATTTCAGAAATGACCAATCTGATCGGCAATACAGACGCAGTAGTGCAACTCAAAGCCGGTGAAGAGGCAACCTTCAGCCCCGACGGTATGTTGCTGAGTCAGAAAATGATGAGCAAAGATCGCTTCTCACAATTGATCATCGAGACGATGAGTGGCCAGAACCTTCTGCCTGAAAGCCATGCAATCAATCTGGTTTACCAGCAGCTTTATGGAGTACCTGACAGCACACTGCTGTCGATTCTGGGATCGGAGTGGCTAATCGCAGCCAGAACACCCTATCCACGTCTTCGCGGAGCCAACAATCTTGTTGTTCCGAACAATAAGTTGCCCAAGGAAGAGGAAGAGGAAGAGACAGCGAAAACATATGTTTGCAGCACTTCTGGCA
Source organism: uncultured Synechococcus sp. (assembly GCA_913042965.1). Taxonomy (GTDB): domain Bacteria; phylum Cyanobacteriota; class Cyanobacteriia; order PCC-6307; family Cyanobiaceae; genus Parasynechococcus. Next base: position 642 of record CAJWLE010000187.1, on the reverse strand, counting down.
ACTCCTTCCAGTATTTCCAGAGTGGAAATGTATCGGGAGTCAGCAATATCACTGACGCCACTAAGTTCCAAACTACAGAGTCAAACACCACTGGCTCCTGCAGTGGGAAACTTGCAGGATCCAGTGGAATGGAAACAACATCGCCGGAGTTCATCTAACCATTGCTAGAAGGGAAGAACAACATCGATAGTTAGTCTCAACAACTAATGCAAATCAACCTCGGAGAACGATTGCAGAGCCTGAAGATGCTAGTCAGTCTGGCGGGCTTTCTGAAAAGCCCCGGCTCTCTGGACAGCGTCCTCGCTGTTGGCGCCAGCTTGAAAGACAGCCCGCTTGCCGAACAGATGACCCGCCATCTGTTGGACAATCCTGACTTCGCACAACTGGTGAGCGACGGTTGGCGCCCGCAGCCGATTGACTTGTCGGCACTCCAGAAACTTCCTGCCGGAACGCTCGGTCGCTGTTACTCCGATCAGCTGATTAGCCAGGGAATTACTCCCGACACGCTGATCGACCCTTCACCCATCAGCGATGAGCGTGGTTACATCACACATCGCCTCAGGGAGACCCATGACATCACGCATGTGCTGACTGGATTTGGAATCGATGGCGTCAGTGAACTGGGCCTTCAGGGATTCAACC
>CAJWLE010000186.1:0-3627 GCA_913042965.1 uncultured Synechococcus sp. | reverse complement strand
GCTGCTCACCGTTCACACCCCCTGGCGGGTCATGCCCAACTGGCCGGAGCGGGGCCTGACACGCAGCATCGTGCGATTCAAACGCTGCACCTGATGCTTCACCTGGGTCAGCTGAAGGAATCAGATATCCCCTGGTCAGGGAATAAAATCAGTGGCTTCCGTAACAAATCTCACTTAACTTTGATTGGAACCTACGGGTTCTCAATGCGTCGATGAGGCGGGCTGAGGGGTCCGCCTTTTTCGTGGAAAGGGACGTCACGACTTGTGGCAGCTGGCGCGAAAACGATTGGCAGTCGAAGTGACGGCATGTTTTGTCTTGCGGCCGCTGACCCGTTTGCGCCACATTCGAAACGACGAGGCCTTCATCTGAGAGCGCATGAGTTGAATCACCTCTGATTCCGACAAACCGAATTGGTACGCAATGGCCTCGAAGGGCGTTCGGTCCTCCCAGGCCATTTCAATCACCCTGTCGAGATCTTCGGACTCAAGAACGCGCAAGTGGGCCGGCTCGTAACGGGTTTGTTCTAGCGAGAACGATGCGTTGCTAGACAGGAGATGGACTTACGCAGGGGAGGAATCCCTTGACGACCTACACAGTTCTCACAGGCTCAGCATTTGTTTTGATCCTGATGCTGAACGTGATCGCAGCCGATCACCTGGGCAGCCGCCTGCACAAACGTTTCGGCGACTGGAAAAATCGACGCAACGTTGTTGCCGGTCATCCGGAAATGCGGGGTATTTCGCTCGAGAACGATCCTCTGCTCACCTATCAGGCCAGCGCCGAGCTTCGAGATTTCATTTTTGATAACGACGAGCCGGGGGAGGACCGCCCCTTCCTCTCATCTCCACTCAACGATCTCGACGACATCGATTACGCCTGATGCCAGCCTGACTGGAGGGATCGATAGCGTTGCGATTGATCGGGCCCAGAGTTGATGACCAGCACGCCTCTGCCCAGCACTGGAGCAGTGACCGGCCTGAAGGAAACGCTTGATTTCTTCGGTGATCCGAGCTTCACCCAGCAACGGTTTGAGCAGTACGGCGATGTTTTCGAGACCCGCTTGCTGGCCCAGCGGATTGTGTTCATCCGTGGGGAACACGCCATCGGTGATCTGCTGAACCAAGGGGATGCGCTTGAGGGCTGGTGGCCGGAAAGCGTGCGGCAGTTGCTCGGCAACCGCTCCCTGGCCAATCGCAGCGGCCCTGCCCACAGAGCCCGGCGCCGCGTGGTGGGGCAGCTGTTCTCAAGTTCAGCGCTCGAGCGCTACACCCCGTCCATCAAAGCCCTGATCGAGGAGGTGACCAACGATCTGCTGGAGGCGGAAACAGCCACGCCCCTGGCTGAGCGGATGCGTCGGTTTGCATTCGCCGTGATTGCCAGCACGGTGCTGGGCCTGAATGAGGCGAACCGCGATGCCCTGTTCGAGGATTTCGAAATCTGGACGAGGGCTCTGTTCTCAATCCCTGTGGCCCTGCCCGGCACTCCCTTCGCCAAAGCGATGGCAGCGCGGCAACGGCTGCTGAAGCGTTTGAAAACCGTTCTTGCGAAACGGGATCAGAGCCGGGGGGGCCTTGATTTGCTCAGCGACGGGCTGGATGAGGCGGGCATTCCCCTGGATGACGATGACCTGGCTGAGCAGTTGCTGCTTCTGCTGTTCGCTGGCTACGAAACCACGGCCTCCTCCCTGAGCTGTCTGTTCCGGGCGCTGCTGCTCAACCCGGAGGTGGCGAACTGGCTGCAGGCCGATCTTGCGGGTGGCTTGCCGAGTCCATGTCTCGATGCAACGGTGCTGGAGGTGATGCGACTGACGCCTCCGGTGGGTGGATTCTTCCGCCGCAGCCTCCGGCCGGTGCAGCTGGCGGGGGTGGATGTGCCTGAGAACAGTGTGATTCAGGTGGTGCTGACACCGTCAAATCCGGCCGATGCCACTGATCTGGCGGCGTTCCGGCCCCAGCGACATCTGGACGGTTCCTTTGAGCAGACGTTGCTTCCCTTCGGTGGTGGACAGCGGGTGTGTCTGGGCAAGGCCCTGGCACAACTGGAGATCCGGCTGATGGCGATGGGCTTGCTGAGCAGGCTGAAGCTGGAGCTGCTGCCGGGTCAGGATCTGTCGCTGCAACTGATCCCCAGCCCAACGCCGCGGAGTGGATTACTGGTGCAGGCTCAGGCGATCCACTGATCGGCATCCATGATCCGCTTGATCAGCAGCCCCAGACGTTTGAACTCTGCGAAGTTCACATCCTTCACCGCCTGGTCCAGTCCGCAGTCGTGCCAGACACCATCGCGCTTTTCGTCGATGGTGAAGTCCTGCTCCAGGGTGTCGCGGCGGATGCGGTAGGTGATGCCGTCCTCATGCAGAAAGTCGGCGGAGATCAGCTGCAGACCCATTCGGGGTTCCGTTCAGTCCAGAGATGGTGGCGCGAAGGTGTCGGCCACCGCAACGATCCAGCGGGCTGCTGCGGCCGTGACCTGCTCCTTGGTGACATTGAAATCCAGGTCATGGCCCTGTTCAAGCAGATCGGGAATGATCGTCTGCCAGGTCATGCCGGCGGCACTGGCATTGAGATCACCGATCAGAACAAAGGCCTTGGCCGCCCCGGTCACGGCATCGGTGTAGTCGGTATTGGCAGACACTTTGCTGCGGTACCAGTCGCCCACCTGATCACGCTGGGCCTTGCTGAGGAAAGGCGGAGCTCCCACCAGATAGGCATCAAGCACCAGCATCGGGCTCGGCACAGAGCGTCCGGGGTGCTTGAGGGCAAACCAGGCCTGGCCGATCGATGCAGCATCGGGCCAGTGGCAGAGAATCGCGGCGTCCTGGCTGTCGAGGGATGTCTGGGCCGCCAGCTCATCAATCCGCTTCAGCAGTGCATCGCCCCCGATCGGTGGCTGCTCACGGCTGCGTTCAGCGCGCGACTCATTGATCGCCTCGGCGACGGCTGCTTTGTTCTGTTCCAGTTGCTCGAGAGCCTGCTTGAGTTTGGCGTCGGCGTCTGGCTGAGGCACCACGGGCTTCACTGCAAAAAACAACCTATTCCGCCGGTCTGAAAAGAAACATGCCGGTTCGTTCCCATGTGGGAGTATTTCCGCGTTTCCTTCCTGTTCATGCAGAAACTGCGCCTCGGCCTTTACGGAGCTCTCACCGTTGCCGGCATCGGCTGGCCCTGGCTGTGCATCTACAAATTCATCAAGGAAACAGAAGCACTTGGGCTCACCGATCCCATTGAGATCGTGAATCTGTTTTCCGCCGGTGTCTGGGCCAACGCATCAGCGGGCTTCATTGCCGCTGATCTCACACTGGTTCTTATCGCATCCTTCATTTTCTATGCAGCGGAAGGGATGAGGATCGGAATGAAGCGCTGGTACCTCTACATTCCAGCCACGTTTGCCCTTTCGTTTGCCTTCTCCTTCGGCTTGTTCATGTTCAACCGCGAGAAGCTGATCCAACAGGACACACCAACCGCAAAAGCCGCCTGAGATCAGGCTTCAATCAACGACGGGCTGACATCAGCTCAGCCCGTTCAACAATCCTCGGTGGGAAGGTGAAATTCCAGGAAAAGCGCTTCAGCGTCAGCCAATCGCCGATCAGATCGAAGCTGAAACACTTTGATCTTCCACCACGACCA
>CAJWLE010000185.1:0-3638 GCA_913042965.1 uncultured Synechococcus sp. | reverse complement strand
AGAGGCAACACCAGAGCAGCGCTCCCCAACAGCAGACCCAGTTGCCAGCGTCCAGCGGAATCACCTCGCTGTTGCCAGGCCAGTCTGATGCCAAGGGGAAGCAGAAGCAGCCATGGCCAGCCCCCCTCGAGTACCTCAGTGATCGGCATGATGAACGCTCCCGTGCTGTCTCCCACCACACCAGCTACACGACTGAAGCCCTGTCCACCCCACATCACGAGCGCAGAACTACTTCTTTGGGAGAGGTGCCAAACATGCCAGGCAACCCCCGGGCTGATCCCTGCGCAAACCCAAACCATTGATGTGGCATTCCAGCGGCTTTGGTGCCGATCCAGCCTGCTGATGGCTGCGGTAATCAGCAGAAAGCCAATCAGGGCAGGTGGTTTCAGCATCAAGATGCCGGTGCCCCCCAGCCCTGCAAGCAATCCATGCCAAGGCACCGAACGGCTGCTGAGCCATCCGGTCCAAAGCAGCAGAGCGCTGGTTACCAGGCTCCCGTCAAGCATTGCCAGTCGCCCGTGGCGTGCTGTTGGCATCAGTGTCATCAGGATCAAGGCGGCAAGCAGGGCCTTGTTCTCTGCGGCATGACCTCCAAGCTGACGACGCAGCAGCAGCAATAAGGGGACGGCGAGGCTGGCGATCAGACATGGCATCAGCCGTACGGCCCAATCGTTGTCACCGAAGAACTGAGTGGATGCTCCGATCAGCCAGTGCAGGCCGGGAGGCTTGTTGAGATAGGGCTCGTCCCATTTCCAGGCCAACAACCAGTCGCCTGGCGTCGATCCCCAATCCCATCGGGAGATGGTGGAGCGAGCCACGCTGGCGACCCGGCCTTCATCCCAGTCGCGCAGTGGCAAGTTCCCTAGGCCTGGCAGCCAAAGACACAGGGTGAGCAGCCACATCAGCACAGGCTTTGCGGTTCCGTTATGGTTCAACTGTCCTGACCGCAGTGATGTGAAGGCATTTTCAACCGTTCGCGGCTGGGATGGCTTCGAAGGCATCGCCGGCGTTCACTTAGCCATCCGGGAGGAGGTGTCCATGAGTTCCAGTTCTTTGATGCAGGGTCTGCTGATCGCGGAGAACGCCGGCTGACGGCAACTTCTTCTGACTGATCAATCGGTTCCGCGCCAGAGCGGACCCGGCGAGAGCCCCCGGCTGGTTTTCCAGTCGGGGGCATCGTTTTTGGCTCTGCCCCGTAAGTGATTTGGCCCTAAAGGGGGCAGATTCTGTCGCCGTTCTTACACAAACTGCTTGTTTTTGTAGTGCTTACTACAAGTCAAGGCTTGGGCTGTCACAAGGCCTCTACTGACAACTCCCTGCGTCGAGCAATTTAGATGTGGCGTTTTATACGCCGGTTCTGTGTGTGAGGACCCTTCTCCATGAAATTGTTTAAGCAACTGCTGGTTGCTCCTGCTGCTCTGGGCCTTCTGGCTCCTATGTCTGCTGGCGCAACTGAAGTCAACGTTGCCGGTGTTTCTGACTATGCCTCCGTGTCCCAGGACGTGGTTGCTGCCGATCAGGTCACCAGCATCACCCAATTCTCCGACGTCTACCCGACTGACTGGGCTTATCAGGCTCTCAGCAACCTGATCGAGCGCTACGGCTGCGTCGCTGGCTACCCCAACGGCACCTACCGCGGCAACCGTGCCATGACCCGCTTTGAAGCGGCTGCACTGCTCAACGCCTGCCTCGACCGCGTCACCGAAGTGACCGACGAGCTCAAGCGTCTGATGAAGGAGTTCGAAAAGGAACTCGCCATCGTGAAGGGCCGCGTTGACGGTCTGGAAGCCCGTGTTGGCGAACTGGAAGCCACCCAGTTTTCCACCACCACCAAGATGTCAGTTAATACCTTCTGGGTTGTTGGCGCAGCTTCTTATGGCGGCGATGCCAAAGGTTATTACGACGGATCGACTCTCACAGATCCAACAGTAAAAACAGCTGACTATGCGGCTAGAACAGCTGGTGCAACTTCATTTTCTTATGACTATCGAGTTTTCCTCGATACAAGTTTTACCGGTAAAGACCTTTTAAGAACACGCATTCGTTCTGGCAACATTTCTGATCTTTACGCTGGCAACACTGTTGTAGGCCTTTGGAGTCAGGAGTACGGATACAACAGTGGTACGACTCTCAATGTCGACAGGATGTTCTATCAGTTTCCTGTGGGAGACGACTTCAAGCTGACTGCAGGCGCAGTAGTCCGTCAGGATGACATGTTGGCTGTTTGGCCTGCGGCTTACCCCGCATCCATGACGGTTGACTTCTTCACCTATGCAGGTGCTCCAGGTGCATACAACCTGGCCACTGGTGCTGGAGGAGGTTTCATTTATTCCAAAAATGATTTCAACATCAGTGCCAGCTATCTGAGTGTTAACGGAAACAACTCAGACCCCAATAAAGGTGGTCTTGCTACCGATGGGGCTGGCTCGAATGGTACGGTTCAGCTCTCTTATGCACCTGAACAGTGGGGTATTGCGGCTGCTTACAATTATGGATCAACTGACAATGGTGTTGGCCTCTATTCAGGCAACGGAACCCCATACGCCAACAACCTTCAGGTTCACGGTGTAACAAACTCAGCAGCCTTAAGTGCATGGTGGATGCCTGAAGAATCTGGGTTCATTCCCTCAGTTAGTGTTGGTTGGGGAATTAATTCAACCGGTGATTCTTCTGGCAATGCCCCGATCAAATCTTCGACATCTCAATCTTGGTATGTTGGCCTGCAATGGGATGATGCCTTCCTGAAAGGGAATGCTCTCGGATTTGCAGTTGGTCAGCCCACTTTTGTGACCAGCATTGATAGAAGAAGCTCAGACGATGACTTCGTTGCTGATGGCAACTATGCCTTCGAGCTTTTCTACATGTTCCAGGTCACGGATAACATCTCAGTGACGCCTGCTATTCATTATTTTAGCCGTCCTTTGGGTGAATACACGGGTGCGGGTGTCGACACTTCTGAATCGTTCAATAGTTTCGGTGGACTAATTAAGACCACCTTCAACTTCTGATAGCAGATTCTGGCCTGATGCTTCGTTGCCCCCTCAATTGAGGGGGCTTTTTATTTGGAAAAGTTCGTTTTTAGTAAGCACTTTTCCGGCTTGAAGGGCAGCATATTGAACCCCTTTGGGATGTCGCCTTTTCAATAGGTATCGGTACAAGGTGGATGATTGGATGGATTTGATGCCGCACACGACACCCGAGCCGAATGCCGATCGCTTCTGATATCACTGCGTTGGTAGGACGTACACCCCTTGTGCGGCTCAATCGTCTTCCCCAGGCTTTCGACTGCCAGGCCGAAATCGTCGCCAAACTTGAGAGCTTCAACCCCACCGCTTCGGTGAAAGACCGAATTGCAGGCGCCATGGTGGAAGCCGCAGAGCAGAACGGAACCATTGAGCCCGGGCTGACCGTGCTGGTGGAGCCAACTAGTGGCAACACCGGCATCGCTCTGGCGATGGTCGCCGCAGCTAGGGGATATCGCCTCATCCTCACGATGCCCGACACCATGAGCACAGAGAGGAGGTCCATGCTGCGTGCCTACGGCGCGGAGTTGCAGCTCACCCCAGGCAATGAAGGGATGCAGGGCGCGATCGCTCTCGCTAAGGAGCTGGTGCGGGAAATTCCAGGTGCCTATCTGC
>CAJWLE010000184.1:0-3670 GCA_913042965.1 uncultured Synechococcus sp. | reverse complement strand
TGAAGGGCCTCCCGGACGGCCCCGCGATCACTGTTGCGGGGAATCCGCAGTGGATTCATGGCGCCGTATCGCCCCATCATCACCACATCCCAGACAGAGACTGGGAACTGGCAATCCACACCCTCGCTCTGGGGCACATACGCCACAGCCTGCTGCCGCTGCGCCTGAGTCACCGTGGCCCCATTGATCCGGATCCAACCGCGCGACGGCCTCACAAACCCTGTGAGCGCCTTGAACAGGGTTGACTTACCGGCACCATTCATGCCGACCAGACCGCAGATACAACCCTCAGGCAATCTGAGGCTGGCGTCGTAAAGAGCGACGGTGCCGTTGTAATCCACGCAAAGCTGGTCCGCCTCGATCCGCATCAGATCTGTCCGGCCTCCCGAAGAGAAACGACATTCATCTCATTGTGTCGTGGCGCAACCCTGCAGCGCTTCTCCGGCTCGGTTCCAACGAGAACGGGGTTGTTCCTCGAACAACGAAATTTCCTAATTTCAGGGTGCATCGAGCCATCCCACACCGCCGCCATGCGCAAGAAGGAAAGGGCTGAGCGGGTGATGGAACGGCTCAACGCGCAGTACCCCGAAACGCCGGTACCGCTTGATCACAACGACTCCTTCACTCTGCTGATCGCGGTTCTGCTCAGCGCCCAGTGCACTGACAAGAAAGTCAACGAAGTCACCCCGGACCTGTTCCGGATTGGACCGGACCCAGTGTCCATGGCAAGCCTGGACGAATCGGAAATCCTGGCCGCCATTCGCCAACTGGGCCTGGCCAAAACCAAAGCCAAAAACGTTCGACGACTGGCCCAGCTGTTGCTGGAGCGCCATGACGGCGAGGTGCCAGCCAGTTTTGAAGAGCTCGAAGCGCTGCCGGGTGTGGGGCACAAGACCGCCAGCGTGGTGATGGCTCAGGCCTTCGGCGTGCCGGCTTTTCCAGTGGACACCCACATCCATCGATTGGCCCAACGCTGGGGGCTGAGTCGTGGGGAGAGCGTGGTGCAGACAGAGAGGGACCTCAAGGCCCTCTTCCCACGGGAGGAGTGGAACCGGCTGCACCTCCAGATCATTTTCTGGGGCCGCGAATTTTGCAGCGCCCGCGGATGCGACGGTCGGACCTGCAGCATGTGCCGCGAGCTTTATCCCAACCGGCGCAACCCTGTGATCACGCGCAAAGCCTGAATCAGGTCAGCTGCTCTTCTGCATTTCCCTGGATAGTGCAGTCACTGGTGGGATAGCTGACGCAGAGCAGAGCAAATCCTTGATTGATCTGATCATCATCGAGAAAGCTCTGATCGGTCTGGTCCACAGAACCGCTGGTGACCTTGCCGGCACAGGTGGAGCAAGCACCAGCACGACAGGAATAGGGCAGGTCAACACCGGCCTCTTCGGCCGCATCCAGGATGTAAACGTCGTCGTTGCAGGAGAAGCTGGCGCCGTTCTCAAAGCTGATGGTGTAAGAAGCCATGGGGCAACACGGGATCTGAAGGGTTGGTAGCCGCACGATCGTCATTCGGCCACTCCGATCAGCCTCCAAACATCCAAACAACCATCCCCAGACCAATCAGTTGGATCTTGTCTGGGGTGGATTAACAGCACAACCGCAGCAACTGGTCTCAAGGATGCAGACCCCTCTCTGGAGAACGAAAGAAGAAGCGAACCAAACCTGATACGGGATGAACAGCGATGGGCCGGGCGAATGAACTTACGGATCCCAATTCATCCAAGGAATCAAACGCAGCCCTGCGGGTCTGAAGTTGTGATGTACGTCTCGGGCTGACATTTAAACGAAAGACAATTTATTTCTTAAGAAGAGCTAGTCAGTCGCCGTCACGAGCCACTTAACGCATGCATCAAGGCGGCATGATGGTTCATAGTGAAGGGGAACTTCGGTCCGAGGACCAAGCGATAACAACCAACCGCCAAAAATCCTTCAAGGGGAAACAAGCGTTATTGGAGAAAAATCATCACTGAAGATCTTTCTTACAAATCTGAGGGTGCCTGGCTAAAAAATGAAGTGCAAAAACAGTTTTGCCAGTTCGCCAACCACAAAGATGGAGATCAAAATGAATTAATCATGATGCATTCCTTTCATTGGCGACCACCCGATGACCCAATCCCCCAGGGCAGTCAGCTGATGAGTCGCGCTGAGGCTCTCCAGAAATGGAACTCACTCAAGTCGATGGGATGGGAGCGGTGTGCAGGCCCACTGCATTGAATTACCAAGCAAGCAACCCCAACATCTGATCAGGGCAGATTCGTTTCAACAATCCAACCATTCCCCTTCCATCAGTCTCATCTCGGCTCGGCCATCTCCCCAGATGAGAACAGGATCAGTCCAACATTTGCTGAACTGTCTCCATGTCGGGGTTCTGGCCATCAATGACATGGGTTGCGCGGTACTTGAGGGGAAGAATGAAGCGTCGCTCTCCCGGCAGCATCTGCAGCAACATTTGTCGAATCACATAAAGGGGTGAACGCTGCCGTTCACGAACGTCGCGTTTCAGACGACGCCAAAGACGCAACAGAAGCGGGGTCTCCACATACAACAGCCCAGCCAGCGGAAAATCCTGCAGCAACTGAGGTCCATAGGCACCCTCAAGCAGAACCATGTCGTAGGGAGTTGTCACTGGATGACAGGTGACCAGGCGAGTGCGCATGTCGTACTGCCTCAGCATGTCTGCCTGGCCGTAACGCGCTGAGGAAACATCGCGACGCAGAGCTTCCTCGTCAATGGCAGCCAGGGTGTCGAAGCCAAATCTGGGATGGGGGTGCCAGCCCTGGCGGTAGTAGTTGTCGCAGGTGATCAAGAGTGGTTGATGACCGCCTTGACGCAGAGCTTCTGCCAAAGCGAGCGCAAACGTGGTCTTGCCGGCAGCAGAGGGGCCGCAGATGCAGAGGACGGGCAGGGCTGCACTCATGGCTCCATGCTGACAACAGCACGGAGACAGACCGACCCAAGATTTGGTAGCTGTTGCTACAGAAATAAGCTAAGATGAAAGGACGTTGAACTTCGGACACGAAGTTGCAGTCAGACCCACGCCAAGCAACGGGGGCGCGGGCGCTGAAGAAGTGAACCCATGAACGCACTTCAACTGATCAAAGCCCGGACCACAAAAAACCGGGCCCTCCAGCTGGCTCGTCTGCAGATGGCAAAAGCCTTCCGCAACCCTGATTACACCGACCTCACCCACACGCCCATGGGTGAACAGCGCAAAACCGAACGTCGTTATCGCGGTGTTGCCTACGACTCCATCGGCGGAGATCAGCAAGCCACCAAGGGAAGAGAGCTGCGCTATCGCGGCGTCAGCTACGGACTGTATTGATCAAGCCTCATGGCTCGAGCCAAACAGCAGCGGGGGATGGACCCCCGCTTTTTTATGCCTTTAACCAGGCCTACACAACCAAATTGCTCAGTCCTGATCGTCGCCTTTCGGGACGAAAGCCTGTGAAGCAGCGAACAGGAGCCCGGTGATCAGAAGTGCGGGAAGAACAACGGAAGGACCGCGGGCAGCCGTTTGGGATGCGAACAGCAGCATGAAGAGCTCAGGAAAATCCAGTGATCACATTGGCAGAAGTAATGGATGTTTCAACCAAAGCGGTAATGCTTTCGAACCGGCCGACGAACATCCCAAACGCAGCGAAGCCCAGACGCAAAACAACTCGGC
>CAJWLE010000183.1:0-3696 GCA_913042965.1 uncultured Synechococcus sp. | reverse complement strand
TGCCAGCTAGAAGCGCCGGAGCGCTGCTGGAGGGTGGTGGTCATGAGAACGGAAAGAAGTGCCCCCGAAGGGACGGTTTAAGGAAGGGCAGGTAGCCCTGCCTGATCGGGAGTGTAACGGAAGGTTGAGCAATGTCTCGGAAATGTTTTGATTCCTCCGCCGGACAGGCTCCGCCCAGAAACGGGGTACAGAAAGCCTTAAGGTTTATGGGTCCAACGCGACGCATTGTGGTTTTGATTCGCTGGCTGTATTCCGGCCTCCGTCAGGAGGAAACGGTGCCACTCGCCAAGGCCCGACATCGTCGCCAGGAGTTGGAAGCTCAGGGAGCAACTGTGTACTGGAGTGAAAGGCTGGTGCCTAGTCCCCTTAGCTGAGACTCTGGGACAGACGCATCCGCTGCGATGGATCGACGTTTAATTTCAGCTGCCCTTGTTTCCTGTCTTGTTGTTTGCAGCGGTTGCACCACAACAGCCTTCAACCCAGACAGAACGAATGCAGAACTCGAACGATTGGAACTTCGAGTGAATCAACTGGAGCGTCGTCTTGGAACGGGCTCAACCAGCGAGGACCCCAGTGATTCCAAAAAACCGGCTGGCCCTTTGCTGTCTCTCACTCTGCGACTCGGCACCGAAGACGACCGACTGCGGCTCTACTGGGCTGATGGTCAGACCAGTGATCTGATCTGCACGGAAGAGGGCAGAACAACCTGGGCATGCGGTTGAGCAGCGGTGCTCCGCATCAACCACCCATCAGTTTTTCAAGGGCCATCATCCAATCAGGAAGCACTGGCCAGACCTCGCGCTGCGTGAGTGAAAGAGCAATCCGCTTCTCGGCATAGGCGGCTTCATTGATGAAGACCGGCATCAAGTTCGCCGCATCATCCGGAACGTCCATCACCGTTCCATCAGCTCGCCGCATCAAAGGAGCACCCCCCTGAAGAGGACGCCAGTCGGTTCCCTGGCGGAGAGGATGCAGCAACGCCGTTGGCTGACCGTACTCATCGCGAGGCAGATCCAGACTTCTCAGATGCCGATGAACCACCAGAGACTTGGGCTGAAGGCCAAGGCCTGAACGGGATTCGCTGAGCACCTGCAGACAGGCCTCCAGGGCCAGCTGGGTCTGGATGACAACACGACTGTCCAGGACACCCTGAGGGACTGGACCCACCTCGATCACGAGGCCACAAGGCCATCGCTCCACCAAAAAACCGGTCTGAGCAGCATCCGATTCATGGAGATAAATCGGGAGGCCCAGAAGGCGTTGCACCCCCCCGGCGAGAGCCAGATCGGCAGGCCGCCGGCCATAGACCACCAAGGATGAACCCATTCCAGACGTTGTGCTGTGCAAGTCCAGAGCCACTCGGCAAGGATTCAATCCAGCCGGACCATGGGCTTGAACGAGTTCCCGGGCTCGACGCAGCTCCACCTCCTGCCCATCACCGGCAAGCAGATCCGGCTGAAAACTCCGATTGAGGTCCCGATCCAGATAACGGGTCCCTGCTGCTCGAGCCTGGGGGTTACCAATCACCCGCCGGCAGAACAGACCGTCGGTGTCGACCAACTCAGGTTGCCGCTCCCATTGATCCAGCAACCAGGAGGCATTCAGCTCATTGCCATGGGTCCCGGCCACCACCAACACATCGAAGCTGGTCATCACAACGAGCCCGGATGACGTGACTGAAGCATGGGTTCGAGCAAAACTGAAGCGTCCGCATCTGCGTGATGGCAATCCCCCCGGCTCTGGTGAAGACAGCGCGCTGCGGCTGGAGCTGGCAATGGCAGCAGCTGATGGGAGGACTGGGGCCAGCGGACAGCGATGGCAATTACCTTCGCCCGGCCGGCGACCACCCGTCGGCGGCCCTTCCAGCACAACCGGTCGAGGGGCGGCTCGTTGAACACCGCTCCATTCTTGTTCTGGGGCGCAGCTGCCCCTGGGCGCACCGCACGTGGCTGGTTCATACCGTGAGGCAACTGAGCGAAAGCCTCCACCTGTTGATGGCGAAGGCCGATCACCAGGGAGGCCGATGGCAACTCGATCCGCCGTGGCGGAACTGCAGCACCCTGCTCGAGCTTTACCGCCACTGCGGCGCTTCCCCCTCATATCGAGCCACCGTGCCGGTGTTGGTGGACCCACTGGAACGACGCATTCTCGGCAATGAAAGCGCCCAGCTTGTGCAACTGCTCAACCGATGGCCCGCTGCCGCTGATGCACCCGACCTCGAGCCCGAAGACCTCAAAACAACCATTTCTGACTGGCAGAAGCTTTTACAGACAGATGTGAATGACGGTGTCTATCGCTGCGGCTTTGCCAGAACCCAGGTGGCCTATGACCGTGCTGAGGCCGCCTTGTTTAACGCGCTCGAGCAGGTGGATAACAGCCTCGGCAGCCACGGCCCCTGGCTCTGCGGGGATCGATTAACTCTGGCTGACCTGCGCTTGTTCCCCACATTGATCCGCTGGGAAGCCGTGTATGCCCCACTGTTCGGGTGCAGCCGTCAACCGCTGTGGCAGCTGCCCAACATCTGGCGATGGCGGCAGCAACTGCTGGCCCTCCCGGGGGTTCTGGCCACCTGCGACGCCAAAGCCTGGAGGCACGACTACTTCGGTGCCTTGTTTCCCTTGAATCCAGGTGGGATCGTCCCAGCCGGGCCGGAGCTGAGCACACTGGTTAATAGTGGAGTTCCGACCCCATGACCACGGCGGATCAGCGGTTCGAGGGCGTTTATGGCCCATACGTCATCAACGAAATGGACCGAAGGGAGGTTCAGAACTATCGCTTCGCGCTGCTGCTGAGCGGTCTTTCACTACTCAGCGGCGTCCTGAACTGGTGGCTGATTGGAGCGCAATGGGCATGGATCTGGGCCATCCCTTTCGCCTTGGGCGTTGGGCTGGCACTCAAATGGATTCACATCTATTTGAAACCCCTGCATCAGCTGCTGCAGCTGTTCTGGCTTCTGGGATGTCTCGGCTGGATTGCGCTGATCGCAACGAAGGGACTGCCTGCAAGCCTGCCGGCGATCACCGAACAACCCCTCTGGCTGCTGGCGATCGGCCCTCTTTTCGCAGCCTTGGCTGGAATCGGCTTCAAGGAATTCTTCTGCTTCCAACAACCGGAAGCCATTGGGCTAACCCTGCTTCTGCCTGTTGCACTCCTTGGCCGCCTATTGGGGCTGATGCCTGCCAGCCCATGCCTCACGCTGATCGGTGTTTCCGCTGTTCTGCTGGTGGTGCTGGCCTGCCGAAAATTTGGCATCGCCGCCGCCGCTGACGTGGGCGACAAAAGCGTTTTCGCTTACCTTGAAAAGTCTAAAAAGTAAGCGCTGCCAAAGAATCTCGACAAAATTCGATCCCAATCAGAAGCAACTCCCAGGAGACAACAATAAAATCAATGTCCCAAAATTCGATTTACGGACAACAAATCAAGCAAACAATTCATAAGCCCTGATCCCATTGGCTCAGTCAAATTGACCGACCAAAAGCACATCAGATCAACGTCCGCATCCAACACCCAGACAGGTGAGTCCGACGCCTCAACACGTCTGCGGACCACCCGAGTCAACGAAACGAGCCCTCGCTCGATGCCTCATTCACTTGTTAATTCCGACTCGACGCAACGAACCAGTACATCTGTTACGTGTGCAACGACAAGAAACAACCGATCACCCTCGAGGCAGGCGGATCCAGCACCAGCAAAGCC
>CAJWLE010000182.1:0-3698 GCA_913042965.1 uncultured Synechococcus sp. | reverse complement strand
ACACACTTTTTTCAGGCGGCTGCGGGCGTCTATTCGAAGGCACTGCAAACGATATGCACCGAGCTCTGCAACGGCTCGACGCCCTGCCAAGAGACACCAAGGTGTGTTGCGCCCATGAGTACACCGAAAACAATCTGCGCTGGGCCCGCGCACTGAGACCGGAAGACCCGGCGATTCAACGCCGCGCCGAGGCCGTATTCGCACTCCGCTCCCGTGGCGAACTCACCCTCCCCAGCAGCATTGGCGAAGAACGTTGCAGCAACCTGTTCCTGCGTGCCGGATCAGCCGATGAAGTCGCGATGCTTCGGCATCACAAGGATCATTGGAAGGAGAGTTGATGCTGGCTCATCCCTGAACCAGAGCAGAAACGGCTGAAGGCGATGATCGGCCCCAGCACTGCCACTTCGACATG
This sequence comes from uncultured Synechococcus sp., assembly GCA_913042965.1. Lineage (GTDB taxonomy): Bacteria > Cyanobacteriota > Cyanobacteriia > PCC-6307 > Cyanobiaceae > Parasynechococcus. The sequence continues at coordinate 3,286 of CAJWLE010000182.1, read as the reverse complement.
CCCGCCAAGGCGATCACCACCACTGCGGCACCGGCCCCCGTCGGTCCATACAACCAGGCTGTCCTTGCAGGCGGATGGCTGTACTGCTCAGGCCAGATTCCCCTGGACCCAACAACCGGAGCAATGGTGGGTGACGGCGACGTTGCCGAAGAAACACGCCAGGTGCTGAAGAACCTTGTGGCCGTTCTCAACGAAGCAGGTGCCACCCCGGCGCAGGTGGTACGCACCACCGTCTTCCTGGTGGATCTGGGGGATTTCCAGACTGTTAATCAGCTGTATGCAGACGTTTTCGGCGATGGAGTAAGCCCTGCGAGGGCCTGCGTGCAGGTGGCGGCCCTACCCAAGGGAGCTCGTGTGGAAATCGACTGTGTGGCCTGGCTCGGTTGACGCTGTGTGCTGCATCACCTGCGTTGGTACCAGGGTCCGACGCAGGAATAGTCTGTTAATGCAGATGGATTGCCCGATGACCCAGGCGAAACTCACCATCGGGGAACTGGAAGCGGGATATCCGCTCTACTGCAAGGCATTACGGCGATTACTCCAGCAGGGCAAAACTGCCAAAGACATTGAACGGACTGTGTGCTGGGGGCATCTGGAGACACTGAACCGCTGCCTGCCGACGCGCTACAAATCGCCCTCTTATCTGTTGGCCCTGATCCGACGCGATATTGAAAACCCCAAAGAGGATTGAGGAGAAAGTTAGACGTCAATCTCAGCACTGATTGAACGGAAAGAGATTTCGGTAAAAGACAATTTTTATCAAGTAGGTCCGTGCAAGGGGGCAGCCAACAAACCAACGCAATCCTGGATCGTGAAGCAGAAGTTGAGCTGCTGAACTTGTTCTCCATCCGTTTACGCACACAGGTCATGATCGCTACGGTGGTCCTTTGATAGGGAGCCCAGTTGGATGAGCCAGCCGATGCCTGATGACTTCGATTATTCGGCCTCGATCACCAGCATGGATGTGAGAGAGACTTTCCCATCGATTGACCCAGAAAATCTTTCAGAGAAAGACGTGCTTGAGATACTTCTCTATCTTTTTGAGCAAAAACCAGGGTTCGTGGACCGTGGCCATGAACTGAACAACCGTGACACAGCCTGGGTGAATGCCTACCTGTTTCGCCTTAAACCCACGACAGACGACAACGGGGTGGATCGTTTCATGGTGGAGACCGTTGGCTCCAGCATGGACAAGATGGCTGAGCTGCGCTGAGCAGATCTAGAATTACAAAAGTGAGGCCATAAACATGGGGAAAAAATCTGGTTTTACTGCCAATGAATTTGCTCAGATCTGCAAGCTCTACGTCAACGAAGGGCGATCCTATTCACAGATCGCCAAAATTCTAGGCAAAGGCACTGAAACATCTGTGCGCAATGCACTCGTCAAAGCAAAGATACGACGAGGCACAGAAGATAGCGGAAAGCTCGAACTATTTCGCCCTGGACAAACATTTGGGAAAGTTACGCTGATTAAACAATTGAACAAATCAAAAAAACTTAAATATCATGTGTCCTGCAGTTGCGGATATGAATTCGACGTTGACCCCTACCTGCTCACGCTGGCGAATGGTCACAAGAACAAGGTGTCGTGCTGCCAGCGCTGCCGGACCGCGCTCTGAGCCGCAATGAGAGCCGTGATGGGATCCCGTCGGGCAGGCCTTAAGGTGACAGCCGATTCAAAGTGCACTGCAGCTTGGATTTCACGGTTGTCATCCTCAACGAATACGTCTCTTCCTATCCCCAGATGCACTGGACGGAATGGAAAGATCACGTCAGAAAACAGATGATCAGCCAGGGGGACCACTGGTCCATGACCACTTTGTCAGGGGAGAATATTTGGGACTGTCTGGACCGCAACAACATCGATCGCATGCACGTTGTTCAATGGAAACCGGTGGAAGACACGATCTACAAAGTCAGCATGCCGATCAAGGATTAGAAGCGAAAGATCAGGCCTTGTTCAACCTTCAGCCTCCTTTCCTTGTCCCTGCGACGATCAATCGCTTGGATTTCCGTAAAAAACACATACAAAGCCCAACCTGTTACCAATGAGTCAACAAGGAGTCCAAAAACTATCTTAGCCAGATTTCACCAGCCAAATACATCAATCAAAGGTCGTTCCAACCGTCAGGTAGAACCAATGGGTTGAGCAACGGCAAAAGAAGGCCATTTAAAATTGCGTCAACAATCTCTTGAAATTGATTAACAACGAACACTGCAATGGCGAGTCGTTCAACGTTTGAACCCATGAGCACCAACCAATCCAGACGGCCCACAACCTGACTGGATCAGCCGATGGAACAACTCAACGCAACCAATCAGGCGACATCGTGTGTCGTACCAGGTCGAGCCATCGAATGCATCCAACTCGCGAAGCAAACTTCGGCATGGACGCTGGCGTGACAGCAAGAGGTGGCAAGACAAACCAAGGCAGGGGGCAATGGGATGTCATTGTTGAGTGACGGCTGGTTGCTTCCTCGCCATGTTCTTCCGCAAAACAAGGGACTCCTCAACTCCACAGCACAAACTCAAGACAGCTCAACACGAGCTCGCTGAAGCGGCTTATCGGTTCCGCTCAGCCAAGTCTGTCAACGCGAACAACGTGGCACCACTCAAACGGGAGATGGAATTCCTTGAGCGGAAAGTGCGTTACTACCGATACTGCGTTTATAAAAACTTACCAATAAGAACATATACCGAATGGTCTGAGACACCTGGGAAATGTCCAAAGCCTCTCTGGGCATAACAACAAAAGCGCAAATCATTGGTAAGAACACCATTCTTTCTGATCCTGATCGGAACCTCAGCCCTCGCCCAGGGATTTCAGACACTGGATCGCGTTGATGGTTGGTTGCTTGAACGAAAACTCGATGCAGAACAGAACCCCATCTGCCGAGCTTCGATTCCAGGAGGAGGATCGTGGTTTTCGACTCGTGTCCACCTGAATTCGAATAACGAATTGGTCATCCCAGACGGCGCAAGTCGACCAAATCAAGATTCGGTTGAGAGCGCGCGAGAAGCACTTGCGCGATGCCGAGCCAGCCTTCTTTATCTCTAATACAGGATTTCAAGAAATCACGCCCCACCAACCTCCATATGAATGATGGGGAGAAATGATCAACCATCAGACAGCAATGGAGTGGTGGAGAGTCCATTACGGTGCGTTCCCCAAAGGAGGCCATAGGGCTCAGAGGGATCAGAGGCTGGACAGGGTGAAACATCGATCTGTTCAGACATTGATGGTTGTTGCCAATCACCCACGTGCTGGCCTCAAACGCACAGGCCA
>CAJWLE010000181.1:0-3737 GCA_913042965.1 uncultured Synechococcus sp. | reverse complement strand
CTTGAACCCCCCTCTTTGTCGCCATGAACCCGACCGAGCGTCTCCCTAGGTATTAGCCCTGGAAGACGGGCCTCTCCTGACACCACTCATCGCAACCGGATGCACCGCCAACCTTCTGCTGGGCGACTTGAACGACAGGATCAAGGACCCGTAGAGATCTGGTTGAAGCTGGAAATCTTGCCGTGACCTGAGCCAAAACGGAGGTCTTCGACTGATCCAGATGGCCTCCAGCTCTCGCCAGCCCAAGGTTGAAGGAGTCGAGCTCATTCGAATTGTTGTGGCGATCGTGCTCGGCCTCGGCTGTTTTGCCGCTGTCATCACAGGCGGCTCATTTGTTGGGCGATCGTTATCGGCTCTGCTCGAGAGTGTTGAAGTGGCGCCGCCTGAAGCAATCAACCCACTGCGTTGATCCTCCCGGAGTCGCTCTGAAGAAACTGCCGTGCAGTCCTGCATGGGTTGTGCTCTATGAGTCGTCAGGCAGCTGGATGCTGACGAAAGGCAAACACCTTGAGATCACGCAGCTTCGCGTCATGCTGGGGCCATGCCGTTCCGGAGTTGGCCATCACGCTGTGTCAGAACTGCGGGAGCAGCCGATTCCGGGCTGACCGGGCCCTCGCTGGTCGACTGGTTTGCCAGGCATGCGGCATGGCGGCAGGGAGTCGACCGACACGTCGTGCAGGCAGCTCAAGGGTCCGGCCCTGGGGAACCAACCGCTGGCGCTGGTTCCTGTTGCTGTTGATTGCCGTGGTGGCCCTGGTGCTGGTTATGGCTTGAGCAGCTGCACCACTTCAGAGGTGTTCGCGGAAAGCGGAGCCTCGGCCAGACGCTCAATCGCTTCGCACATCACCCGCTGACGCTCCGAGCCATAGCTCCTGAAGCGGCTGAACACCTTGGCCATCCGGGATGCCGTGATCGCATTGCGTGTGTCCACCGCTGCAATCTGATCCGCCATGAAGCGATAACCGCTGCCGTCGATCGCATGGAAGACCGGCACGTTGGCGGTGAATCCCCCAAGCACAGCCCGCAGCGAATTCGGCGCCAGTGGATCGAAACGGGGATGCTCCAACAAAGCCTGAACCCGTTGCAATCCATCGGGTCGCGGTGCCGATGCCTCCAGGGCAAACCATGCATCGAGAATCACCGGCTTCTCCTGCCAGCGCTGGTAGAAGCAATCCAGGGCCTGATCACGCTCCGCGACATCCAGCGGCTGCAGCGCCCTCAAAGCAGCCCGAGCCAGCGTCATTGAAGGGCCGGACACCGCCTCCAGCGCTTGTCGACGAGCCTCCACGTCTCCTGCCGCCGCAAGCCAGCTCCAGGCAAGACCGGTCAACGAGCGAGCTCCCTGACCAGCGGGCCAGGCTTGCGACCAGTCCCCACGGCTCACCTTCAGAAGGTGATGCAGTGGATCGGCAAGCTGGCGACCAAGCTCTGCAATCCAATCCCGCTGAGCCGCGTACAACGCTGGGGGATCCACTGGATTTTGGAGTGCCTCCAGTTCCGCTGTGCCTGGCAGAGCCAGAAGAATGGCCAGATCCTGGCCACCATCACCGTTGTAATCGCTCAGACGCTGGCGAAGGGCATGGATCAATGCCTGTTCAACGGTCTCGTCGCGGTGACCATCGGCACGGGCCAACAACACCTGACGAGCCAGTCGCTGAGCAGCATCCCAACGGCTGAAGGGGTCATCATCGTGGGCAAGCAACTGCAGCGATTCCTGCAACGACTGCTCGATCTGCACGTTTACCGGTGCTGAAAAACGGCGCAGCAGCGACAGTGCAGGTGCTTCTTCTCCCGGCTCACCCTGGAGCGTGAGATTGGCCCGCTCACCGTCCATCACCAAAAGCTGTTCCTCGCCAATACGCCCTTGATCACCCACGAGCGCAACAGCAATCGGAAGCACAAGAGGCTGCTTTTCCGCTTGCCCTGGGGTGGGCAGCGTGGTCTGTTGGAACTCCAGGACCAATTGCCCCTTGGCCGCATCCCATCGTCGCTGCACTTTGAGTTCCGGCGTTCCTGCCTGGTGATACCAACGCTTGAACCGCTCAGGATCGAAACCGAGTTCCTTTCCATCTTCAGCGGCACCATCCACGATGGATTGCACGAAGTCTTCTGTGGTGGCCGCCGTTCCATCAAAACGGCTCACGTAGGTCGCCATGCCACGCATGAACCGCTCCTGGCCCAGCAGGGTGTGCAGCATGCGGATTAATTCAGCTCCCTTTTCGTAAATCGTCGTTGTGTAGAAATTGTCGATCGCCTGATACTCAGATGGCTTCACCGGGTGTGCCGTCGGCCCGGCATCTTCACGGAACTGGGTGTTGCGAAGCATCGCCACATCCTCGATCCGTTTCACAGCCGCGGAATGCAGATCAGCGGTGAAACTCTGATCACGAAAAACGGTGAGTCCTTCCTTCAGCGAGAGCTGAAACCAGTCGCGGCAGGTGATGCGGTTGCCGCTCCAGTTATGGAAATACTCATGAGCGATCACGCTCTCGATCCGCTCCAACTCACCATCCGTTGCCGTTTCAGCATCAGCCAGCACCAGCTTCGAATTGAAGATGTTGAGACTTTTGTTCTCCATCGCGCCCATATTGAAGTGACGCACAGCGACGATGTTGTACTCGTCGAGGTCGTATTCGAGCTGATAAATCTGCTCATCCCATGCCATGGAACGCTTCAGCGACTCCATGGCATGGGCGGTGTAGGGCTCATCACCCTCCTCCACATGCAGCCGCAGAGTCACTGTGCGACCGGATGCCGTCGTGAACTGATCTCGAATTTCCCGTAGCTCGCCAGCCACAAGAGCGAACAGATACGACGGCTTGGGGAAGGGGTCCTCCCAGGTGACGGCGTGGCGGCCGTCGGCAAGCTCCTCCTCTGCAATGGCATTGCCGTTGCTGAGCAAAACAGGGCAGCTGGAACGCGCAGCCTCGATCCTCACCGTCCAGCGACTCAGCACATCAGGACGATCGGGATGGAAGGTGATTCGTCGGAATCCCTCCGCTTCACATTGGGTGCTCAACATGCCGCCGCTGGCATAAAGCCCCTCAAGGGAACTGTTGTTGTAGGGGTCGATGCGGCAGCAGGTTTCCAGAACAAAAGCATGTTCCGGAGGTTGATCAATGGTCAGCCAGCCGTCGGAGCAGCGATAGTCCGATGTCGGCAGGTCACGACCGTCAATGGCAACGTTGAGCAGTTCAAGCTCAACACCCCTCAAAGCCAAAGGCTGATGTCCACCCCGAGGCTCCAACTCCATCCTGGCCTTGACCAGGACAAACGTGTCCTGGACATCCACGTTCAACTGAATTGTGGAGAGCTGAAAAGCCCAGGCGGTGTAGTCCGCCAAACGGACCGGGGCAGCAGCAGCCATGCAGGCGGCGAAGATCGACTAACCCGATCCTGACCGATGAGGTCCAGAATTGACGAGCCAGAGACTCAATATATGGATGAATCAGGATTGCAAGCAATGGCTTCGTCAAGAGAGGCGCGAGGAAAGCGAAACCAATGCACGTCCTGCCGTTATCCAACTTGACGTAAATTTCAATTCCAGGGGAAAACTTTTCCGACTTTCTGTCAAAAAGAATGTCATTCAACTGCCAGGCAATGGAAAACCAACACGCGCTTTACCGGCTTAGTCAATTAAAAATCAAAGGAACAAATCCACGCAAGCGTCACGACAAAACAGATGCAATCTCCAAACTATTCGACCAACAATTAACAAAATCTACGAAAAATATTAA
>CAJWLE010000180.1:0-3832 GCA_913042965.1 uncultured Synechococcus sp. | reverse complement strand
GATCCACCACATCGGTGTGGACGGAAATCGGCGAGGGACTTCAGGTGCTGAAACAAGTGCCATCCGTCCGCGGTGCCATGTTGCATCTGGTTCTGCTTTACAGCCTTCTCGCCGCTCTTTACGTTCTGGCACTGCAACTCGCGGCCCTGATCGAGAGTCTTGGGCCATCGGGTTTTGGAGCACTCCTGGCCATGAGCGGTGTTGGCATGGCCATTGGTGCCGTGGTAATCGCCCAGGCAGGGCATCGCTTCAGCCGCAGGAGTCTGAGTGCAACCGGACTCGGCACGATCACCTGGACGCTGGTGCTCCTCAGCCAACTGCGGGGCTCCCTGGTGTTCACCCTCAGCCTCTGCGGAATTCTTGGCGTGGGCGCCGCTCTTGTGGCCATTCCAGCTCAGACCACCATTCAGGAGGAAACTCCGGAATCCGAGCGAGGCCGTGTGTTCGGCCTGCAGAACAATCTGATCAACATTGCGCTCAGCCTTCCCCTGGTGCTGGCGGGAACCCTGGTGAGCAGCATCGGACTGCAGCCGGTGCTGCTGCTGCTGGCGGGTCTGGCCTTAACGGCAGCTCTGATCGAAAGACCGTGGCAGCGCTGCTAGTTTTTGCATTCGCCTGAGGAGGATCCTCAAGCTTGGTTCAAATTGCCTGGCTGGGAAAGAAGTCACCGTTTTGCGGGAACGTCTCCTACGGGCTCAGCACCACGGAGGCTCTGCGCAACAGGGGCCACCAGACGCATTTCATTCATTTCGACAACCCTCGGGATCCGGAAAGCCCTGCCACCTCACTGCTGGCAAACGATCCTGATGTCAGCCTGCCCTACCTGGTGAAATCGCAGGTCTACACAATCCCTTCTCCCAGGGCCCAAAGGGAATTACGGGAATCTCTGGAGCGACTGAAACCAGACATCGTCCATGCCAGCCTCACGCTCTCACCTCTGGATTTCCGTCTGCCGGAGCTCTGCCAGCAGCTTGAAGTCCCCCTCGTTGCAACGTTCCACCCCCCCTTCGATGCGGGGCTTCGCAACATCACCGCCGGCACCCAGCAACTCACTTATCAGCTTTACGCCCCGGCTTTGGCGAAATACGACCGGGTGATCGTGTTCTCGCAGCTGCAGGCGGATGTGCTTGTGCGCCTTGGAGTCCCGGAACAACGGCTTGTGGTCATTCCCAACGGGGTTGATGTCAATCGCTGGTCCCCAGCCATCCCCAGCTGTCCCTCTCTCAAGCTGCAGAAGGTACGGGAGCGGATCGGCCCAAAACGCATCTTTCTTTATGTGGGACGTCTGGCGACAGAAAAGAACGTGGAAGCATTGCTTCAGGCCTGGCGGGTTGTCGATCCCTGCGACAGCTGCCTGGTGATCGTGGGAGACGGCCCTTTGCGCAGCAGCCTGATCAATCAATACGACGATGCATCGGTGATCTGGTGGGGCTACGAGCCCGACCAGGGCACACGCATTGCTCTTATGCAGTGTGCCGAGGTCTTCGTTCTGCCCAGCCTCGTGGAGGGACTATCCCTTGCGCTGCTCGAAGCGATGGCCTGTGGAACCGCCTGCGTCGCCACCGATGCCGGAGCCGATGGTGAAGTGCTCAATGACGGAGCAGGAATCGTGCTGAGCACCCAGGGAGTCGCCTCACAGCTGCGCACCTTGCTACCTGTGTTGCTGGAACAACCTGTTCTGACCGCTGAACTGGGTCGTAAAGCCCGAGAACGGGCCTTGGATCGCTACACGATCGACAGCAACATCGACGCCATCGAAACGCTTTACGCCTCGCTGCTGAGCCAATCTCCGGTTCAGGCAGCTTGAAACTGGATCAGGCCAGCTCTCGGCTGCGCTCAGCAGCGGCGATGACCGCTTCCATCAGTGCTGAACGCAAACCTCCACGCTCCAGTGCACGGACTCCGGCAATGGTGGTGCCACCAGGGGAGGTGACCATGTCCTTCAGCGTTGCCGGGTGAAGCTGACGCTGATCCAACAAAGCCGCCGATCCAGCCAGGGTGCGATGGGCCAGACGATGGGCCAGATCACGGGGCAATCCCGCTGCCACAGCGCCATCCGCCATCGCTTCAGCCACAAGAGCGACAAACGCCGGACCTGAGGATGTCAGTGCCAAAAAAGCATCGAGCTTCTCTTCAGGCAGCTCCAAAACCTCTCCAACCCCAGCGAAAAGAGCCTGAACCTCTTGGCGTTGAGACGAGGAAATGTTGTCTCCCCAAGCCAGAGCCGTTAGCCCCTGCCCCACCAGTGCCGGTGTGTTCGGCACCGCACGCACCACGCGATGAGAGGGGAACAACCGCTGCAACCGGGACAGAGTGACCCCTGCGAGGACCGACACCAGAAGAGGAGAACCGCCAACAGCGGCGAAGGACGCTGCTGCAAGCTCAACCTGCTGGGGCTTGATGGCCAACAGCTGCAAAGGAGCCTTCAAGACCTCTTGGGCTTCAGCCGACGGGGCGGCATGAATGACGCACCGACCGAAGACACCCTGCTTCAATGCGGCCGCTGATTCCGGACGACCGACGACAGCAAGCACTTGATCCGGCTCAACGGAACCGGACGCGAGCAGGGGTTCAATCAGAGCCTGGGCCATGCGGCCCAGGCCGATCACACCGATGGAAGGGGACACTCCGGTCGACCTCAGAGGGCTGTAGCGCCCCAAGCAGGCGAGGGAGCTGCCGCGGTATCGGGCTGCTCGGACACATCCATCTCGCGGCTGACCACGGTTGGAGAAGACGCTTCTTCGTGGCTGGTGTTGGTCACCGTGACGCAGCTTGGAGCAAAGAGAAAGATGCTCTCGCCAACACGCTCTTGGTGGCCATCGATAGCGAAGGTGCCACCGGCGACGAAATCAACGGCCCTTTGAGCCTGATCGGGCTCCATCATCGTGAGATTGAGGATGACCGTTTTGCGCTCACGCAGGGCCTGAATAGCCCGAGGCATTTCATCGAAGCTGCGGGGTTCCATCAGATTCACCTCCGCCGCGGCCGAGCTGATGCCAGGCATGCCAATCACATTCGAACCGGGCAGGCTGTCGCCCAGATCGAAGGGGTTGCTGTCACCAATGGTGGCCAAGGCACCACCGTCGGCCTGGGCCGCCCGCTGGTCTTGCTCCACTTGATCGTCGTCGTAGACCAAATCATCTAGATCGCCATCGAGATAATCGTCACCGGCGACGACAGCACGCAGGCGGGAAATGAGCGACACCTTGGAACTCCTCTCAGGCTGAGACATGGCGGGGATCCCGGAGACAGGGAACACCTATGACCTTGAATAACGTTTCAGCCAATCCTCAGCAAGTCAGCCCATGGCCGGAGCTGACACCGGCCGAGCCCCGAACAGCGCCGACCCCACTCGCAACCAGGTGCTTCCTGCCGCCGTAGCCTCCCGCCAATCACCACTCATCCCCATCGAACAATCCGGCAATGCCAGGCGGTCAGCCAGATCCCGGCATTCGCGGAACAACGCCTGCCGATCGACCGCAAGGCAATCGAGAGGGGCCATGGTCATCAACCCGACAATTCGCATGGCTGGAAGAGTGGAAATCTGCGGCCAGACCGATTGCAGGTGATTGGCGTCAAAACCACCTTTGCTCGGATCGGGCCGCAGCTTGACCTGCAGCAGCACGGACGGGGAAACCTCTTCCTCGGCAGAGATGCGTGAGACGCGCTCGGCCAGTGCCAGGGAGTCGACTGAATGAATCACGGAGAAGGCCTTCACCACGGAGCGGACCTTGTTGCTCTGCAGGCGTCCAATGAAATGCCAATCAATGTCGAGATCACCCAGATCCTTTTGTTTCGGGAGAGCCTCCTGCAGCCGGCTTTCACCGAAGGC
>CAJWLE010000179.1:0-3876 GCA_913042965.1 uncultured Synechococcus sp. | reverse complement strand
TAGGCACCGGAACGCGGACTCCCAGCAGCCTCGACAACCGCGCATGCGACACAGCATGAGACCAGATTGGAGACGCGGCTGAGCTTCATGAGACTGGCCGGAGAGGGTCCGGCCTTCATCTGCGAGGGGTGAACCTCCAACGTTAATCGCGCCTCCGTTAGGAGCCAAGTTCCTGGCTGAGCCACAACTTGAATTCAGATCGGGCAGGATTGAACCAAGTCGTCAACGTTCACATGTTTCCCCCGTTCAGCTGTGACGTCTCCAGCGATCACAGTCATCGCCGTCGCCATCATCAGGAACGCAAGCTGTCGATGCTGAGCTTCTGGCGTGACGGACTGGAGAGACAGTTGGCAGCGGTCAATGCCTCCATAGAAACCCTCAAGGGTCAGATGGAACGTGACGCTCAAAAAGAAAGCTGATGTCTCTCCAATGAGCTCTGCATCCGTTCGAGACCTCGCTTCTGTCGACGTTGGACGGTCATTGCCGAAACGTTCAAGCGACGACCGGCAACACGAAGGCTTAAGCCTTCCAGCACAGTGGCTTCCACAGCAAGACGTTCAGACACCGGCAGAGCTTTGAGGGATCTGCGCACTTTTTGGCGGCATTCACTCTGATCAAGCTTCATCAGTTGATCGCTCAAATTCGTATCGACGACGTTGTCGAGTTGCTGCCAGGTTCCTTTGCTTCGATAGTGCTCGAGGATCATCTGTTCCCGAGGTTCCTCCGGACTCATTTCAAGTCGCGACAATCGCAACGCCTCCTCCTCCACACGGCGGGGGAGTCGAACAAGGGCTACACCATCGCGAAGGTAATGAAGGATTTCGCCGCGGATATGTGGTCGGGCATAAACCTCGAAGGGCACCTTCATTTGAGGTTGATACGACCTTGACGCCTTGATCAACCCAAGCAGACCAACCTGACGCAGATCATCCATGTCGTATCCCGTACGTCGGGAGTAGCGAACAGCAAGTTCTCTGGCGAGATGCAGGTGTCGTTCCACCTGTTGATTACTACGACGCAGTGATGCATGGCCCATGAATAGTTGGTCGGGGTGTGAACAATTGCCCCCTACCTCAAGCGATGCACTGCTGATCAGCCCTTGGCATCGGTGGAACCACGGACATCCGCGGATGGAACCACCTCGCTTAACAACGCCTCAGGCCCATGCCGGTCGAGCCAGGATCGATCGGACCGCTCCGAGCACAGGAGATAGCCAGCGAAACCGAGCGCATTGACGCTGAATCCGTGGCATTCATCACGGCTTCTGCTGACCAGGCCCATCCAATGCTTACCGAACAGAAGGTTGTAAGGATTCCGTGGTCTCGTTTCGAGACTTGGATGGCCAATGCCCTGGGCCTGGCACAGGTCCAGGTAACTGGAATGGAGAGCTTCAGCCGAATCGGTCTGGAATGAGACGGCATTGGTGCGGATGTCCAGCAGATCACAACTGTCTGAAACGCCAATTGCATCAAGCCTTGTTTCCCACCAGCCCTCGCGGGGGCAAAGTGATTCACCAGCTTCACGGGGCAGCAGCTGAAGGTGGCGATGGGGCTGACTTGCACCAGCCGAAGGACCGCTGTTGAAAAACCACAGTCCTTGACTGTGCTTGCGAACGGCATGCACCGCCTGCCAGTCCACTGGTGTGAGCCAGCCGGTCTGTGGAGCCCATCGACGACTGATCAACAGCATGTGACCGATCTGAACGGGGTATTTGTTCAGGATCAGCACATGGTTGGATCCCACAGGCTCCAACTCGAGCCGCTGATCCCAGGGAAGGAATGGATTTGGTTTCGGTCCTGCAGGGCGCAGATGGGGGGGCGGAGAGCCAATCAGGTGGCGTAACTCGAAGCCCTGGTCACCATGTCCCGGGAATCGTTCCACCCTTGTGGTCAGTGGGCACAACGCCCCGCTGGTGACGGCCTCCTCGCTGCGCTGGATGGCCAGCTGATGCAGTCGCGCGACCCCCATGGTTCTTGCGCTTCGCCAACACGGTACGGATGGTTTTGATCCTCCCATGGTCCGTCTGATTCGCTAGAGCTGTCGGCCGCTGCAGTGAATGAAACGATGCACGACAACACCTGGAGCGGCCTCGCCCTTGTGGTGGGCACTGGAGGCATCGGTCAGGCGATTTCAGAACGCCTTCAGCAGCGCTTTCCCGACCTGACCCTCATCACAGCAGGGCGCCAAGGGGGAACCCGGCACCAAGTGCAACTCGATCTGGAATCCGATGTCGATCTGGAGCGTCTGGCACCTGCCCTCAAACAATTCGACCAGCCCCTTCGTCTGGTGTTCAACTGCAGTGGGCGGTTGCATGGTCCTGGCCTTCAACCGGAGAAACGGCTGACCCAGTTGACACGCGAAGCACTCGCGGAGCAGTTCGCCATCAATGCTTTTGCTCCAGTGTTGCTGGCAAAGGCTATTGAACCTCTGCTCCAACGCGATCGGCCCTTTCATTTCGCCAGCCTCAGTGCGCGGGTGGGGAGCATCACCGACAACCGAAGCGGAGGCTGGTATGGCTATCGGGCTGCCAAATCAGCTCAGAATCAGCTGTTGAAGACCCTCAGCATCGAGTGGGGTCGCCGCTGGCCAAACGCCACTGTGACCCTGCTGCATCCCGGCACAACAGACACCGCTCTGTCGAAGCCGTTCCAGAGTTTCGTTCCACCGGAGAAGCTGTTTTCGCCCGAGCGAGCAGCTGACCAGCTGTTGTCGGTTTTGAGCTGTCAGAGACCACCGCAAAGTGGATCATTTGTGGCCTGGGATGGTCAGCCGATCGACTGGTGAGCATGTTGCTTGAGCTGATCCAGGGTCACCACGGATAGAGCCGTGTCTTCGGTGGCCTCCAAGCGCACCAGGGGGGCCATGCCGTCTTCAAAAGCCTGCTTCCAGCGTGGAGCGCAGATACACCAGTGATCACCGGGTTGAAGTCCCGGGAACTGAAATGCAGGGATCGGGGTCGAAAGGTCGTTTCCCTGGGCCTTGCTGTACCGCAGAAAGGCTTCGGTCATCACACAACAGATGCTGTGCTGGCCATGGTCATTGGCATCCGTCTCGCAGAACCCATCCCTGTGCCATCCGGTCATCGGATCACATCCACAGACCACCAGAGGCTCGCCGAGAACATTGCGGGGGCTGGGATGAACGGGGCTCGAACTGGTCATTGAAAGGCCTCCTGAGACGAGGAGTCTGCCCAAGGACTGGCACATTTTGACCACAGATGGTTGACGAACCCCTGGGGGAACGCGGTAAAGGTCGTTCAGTCATGTCCACTCGATGGATTGGGAGTTCACTGAAGACGCCGCCTTTCTGGCGCTCTGCGATGCGTTTCGCGAGAGCGGCGAAAGCTCGGCGATTGAGTTCCTGGCCAATGGAGAGGGGGCCTTCCATTTCCAGGATCTAGCCCAGAACGCCGCCGGAGAAGGAATCGATCTGAGCGAATCCAACGCTCTGGACACGTTTCAGCAAGAGGTGATCGAAACGATGGAAAAGCTCTGCCAGAACTGAATTCGGCAGAGCCGGGAGAGATCAGCCGTAGAAGAAGGCGATCTCCTTGTCCTTCAGACCGTCCCAACCGGCGTCCTGCAGCCGCTGGTCAAGAGTCTTCTGGTCAAAGTGCTTTGCACCGGTCTTGACCACCCGATTGCGCATCGACTTGAGCACACCGCTTCGGGCACGCTGGCTTTCCAGGTCCATGACCTGGTTGTAGAGCTCAAGCATCTCCTGAGGAATGGGGCTTCCATCCAGGTCAACCCCTGCCTTGATGGCGGCATCAACTCCATCAGGTCCAGCAATAGCCATGGTGATCTGCTTTGGGCGCCTCAGGCTATGGGACGCCCAAGCCTGTTCAGGCGCTGAAATATCGGGCGCTGGAGTGAA
>CAJWLE010000178.1:0-3911 GCA_913042965.1 uncultured Synechococcus sp. | reverse complement strand
GCAAGCAGGGCGGCAGGAAGGGTGCGAAGGCTAGGCATCAGCTGAAAAATCCTTTTGATTGCAACCAAAAACCAATGGCCACCAGAGGTCCGAAACCGGCAATCAGCAGCGTGATTTTCAACCGCAGTGGTGAAACCTGCTTGTTGTTTTGCCGGAGTGGCATGGGCTACTGGAAAATTTGAGTTGGACCAGTATCTCTATCAACAGAGAATTTTGTGTTTATACGGGACCAAAGTTTGTTTTTGTATGTGGATACGGACCGATCCAGGTGCTGCAGGCGGCACCGGCATCGGCCCCGAGGCGAATGGCATCGCGAACCTCCATCCCGGCTGCCAGTCCGACGGTGACTCCCGCCGCAAAGCTGTCCCCGCAGCCGTAACTGTCGATGCTTGGGCCAGGGGCATGGCTGGCCTGGTAGCGGCCTCCTGGCGAAAGGGTTCCTCCAGCGGCTCCTTCGGTGGCAATCAGGAGCCGAGGCTGCGGAAATCCAAGCCTGTCCGGCAGTTTTTCGCCAGGATCCAGACCACTCCCGATCAGGGCATCAAGTTGTACAGCTGCGTTCTGGAGATTGATCAGACGCACCCGCGGTGTCGCCGTCATCACCCGGGCGGAGCGGCAGGATTGAAGGGCCCCAGTGTCGGCTGCCGAGACAAACACGGCATCGCAGTCCTGCAGCAATGACCACGGCAGCGGGTCGGAAGCCTGCGGCTGAAGCCGCTCGCCGATCACAGTGATGGCCCGATCGCCATCTGGGTCCACCATGCTCACGCCCCGACGGGTGGAGGCATCACGCCAGGCGACATGGACGTCGAGTCCGCGAGCCTCGAGTTCCATTCGGCTGCGTTCACCGAGGGCATCACGGCCCAGAGCGGTGAAGAAATGCACTGTTGCGCCGCACAGCTGGGCCATGCGAACCGCGCAGACCGCTCCTCCGCCAGCGGGGTGTTCCAGGCTCGAAGCTGCATGGGCCACCCGGCCTGCCGCCGGCAGTTGATCCACCTGCAGGAACGTCATCCACTCCACATGGCCGACAACGGCCAGGCGCAGCTGGAGGTGTTGCGGCTCGGGAATCAGAGTTCGTATTCCTCCTCAAATTCGCTGATCAGACCGTCGTAGAGAGCCTTGAGACCTTCTGTTTCCTCACAGAAACCATCCGTCGTGTACTTCGCCACCCAGTTCACCACCGCTGTACGGATCTGTCCGAAGGCCGCCAAGTACTCACCCTGGATGTCCTCGTCGCGAATGTCGTGGATCAGTGCTGAAACCAGCTCGATCTTTCGCTTGGCGGCATCCATCTGGGCCTCCATGTCCTTGTTGAGTTTGCGGCGCTTTTTCGGCATCAGTTCTCCAGGGTTCCGCGAGATTACGGGAGTCCAGGCTCCAGGGATCTGGAGGAATGGATCGACATCTGGTTTTCTAGCCTTGGAAGCTCTGTCTGCAGTTGTGTGAATCCAACGATCCGAGGGATTACCTACGTTTCCGTCTGGGTGGTGATCTGGGGCACCGTGGCATCCCTGATCGACTGGGTGCTGCTGGTGGGAGATGTTTATGAGCCAGGAACCTCCGGCCAGGCAGTCACTTTCGCGGTGTATGGCGTCGCAACGGTGGTGATGGCCACCCGTTTTGCTGACCGTTTCCTGGGGGAGTCCAGTTCAGAGGCTCCGGATCAGGAGTGACACGCCCATCAGCAGCGAGAGCAGTTCAAAAGCACGTTTCACCAGACGGCTGCCCTTTTCCAGCGAAAGATGAGCACCGACATAGCCGCCAATCAGCGATCCCACGACCAGGGCCGGCACCCAGCTCCAGCGGATCTCACCGCTGAACCCGAGGACCAGAGCCCCTGTGCCGTTCCAGGCCAGGCCCACCAGGATCAGCGTATGGGCAACGGCTCTCGTGTAACTCAGGCCGAACCATCTCACCAACCACAGCGTCACGAACAGGCCTGTGCCGGATGTGAGTGAGCCGTTGAGCACGCCGATGGCGAACAGCACCCCTACCCCGATCAGCTGTTGCTGCCGGTTGTGGTTCACGTCGCGGTCGCTTTCACCGAGGTCCGGCCGTCGGGCGGAGTAGAGCCCAAGACAAAGGGTGAGCAGGCCAAGGGCTGCGGTCGCGATGCGATCCGGCAGGGCCAGAACGGTGCTCGCTCCAATCCACACCCCCGGCAGACCGCCAAGAAGCACCAGGAGGCAGAGGCGTGGATCGAGGCTGCTGGCGCGCCAGTGGCGACCGGCGGCACCAAGCCCGAGGGCCACGCTGGCCAGCTTGTGGGTGGCCAGGGCTGAGGCGAAGGGCAGTCCAAGCAGAATGAGAGCCGGCAGCTGCACCAGGCCGGCACCACCACCGGCAAAGGCCGACAGGGCATTGGCCACAACGGCGATTCCCCCCAGCGCCAGCAGCAGCAGGAGCTCAGCGGCCATGGGTGTCTCCCAGCTCAGGCATGGGTGAGAAAAGCGATCGGCACGGAAAACGTGGCGATCGAATGCGGGTCTCCCGGAAGGATGGCGATGCAGGCGACTTCCCGGTCTTGATGGGCCTCTCTCGACTGGAGCACGAAGGCCGTGGCGTCTTCAATGCTCCACATCGGAGCGCCGTTTTCGAATCGTTCCTGTTTGTAGGCCTGCCAGATCTCGGCGAAGTCGTCGGCCTGATCACCGCCGATCGACTCCTCAAGTGCCTTGTCCAACCCCACTTGTTCCATTCGCTCGAAGAACTGCTGCATCAGCGGATGGCCAATGGTGGAGGAGGCCCTCACCATGGAATTGATGGTTCCCACCGCGGTCACCATCAGCTTCGGCCTGGTCTTGCGGGCATCGATCACACCCACTGGCAGAGTGAGATCCCAGCTGCTGTGACCGCTGACGGAACACGCCAGATCAAACAGCCCCATCGAGCACTCTTTGACCAGCTGCTGAATCTGCTGTTTCTGCATGGCTATCACCTCCTGTGATGGACGTTGCCCCCGGTCTTCCTTCTCGGTTGCCAGGATTGTGGTCCGATGACGTCGAATGATGTCCCTCGTCCAGATCTACCTCGACGCTGTGACCCATCAGGTGATCACAAGCGAGGAACTTGCATTCGTGGCGGGTCACCACGACAACTTCGATCGCACAGAGCAGAAACTCACCGCTCGGCTCGAGCAGCTGATCAGTTGCGGCAACATCAGCATCGGAATGCGCTGACCCGGCAGATCTCAAGATGTCTGAGGTTTTACATCCGGTGAATGTGCGGGATCCGCGCTTCGCAGACTGTGGAACGTTGCTGGAGCCCCAGGACGATCCGGCGAGATTCGGGCCCCAGGATGCGTCGCTCCACTTTGACCAGGGTGATCACCCCCGCTTCTACCTGATGCGACTTCGGCGGCGTCCGCCTCAGGTGGCGGCCATGACGCGGCACCGCCTGGTGAGCCAGTGTCTGGGGTCTGCAGATGCCCAGCCCTTCTGGATGGTTGTTGCTCCCCCCGGAGACACGATTGAGACTGAAGCGCTGCTGTTGGTGAAGCTTCACCCCGGCGAGGGACTGAAACTTCATCCCGGGACTTGGCATTCAGGACCGTACTTCTCTGAATCCACGGCTCTGTTTTTCAATCTGGAACTGAGTCGTACCAATGAGAATGACCACAACGCGACTGCACTGAACAACCCCCGTCCGCTGGCGCTGATCTGAGCTGGATCAGGGCATTGCCACAACTCCGGACCAGTTCTGAAGCACGTCAGGACCGCCCTGCGTCAGTGCAGAGACTGCGGTGGCCGAGCCAATGGCAACTCCGATCACCAGGCCCATGGCGAAAAGGATTCCACCGGCCAGCAGCATGGGCCTGTTGCTGTCCATCACCAAAGAGATCAATGCCCTGACTCTCCACGCGGCTGGTCGCCGCTGCCACTGAGGTGTCACACCTCGTGATGCCTGTC
>CAJWLE010000177.1:0-3956 GCA_913042965.1 uncultured Synechococcus sp. | reverse complement strand
ATTCAAAGCAGGGCGTGCTGTCATCCCAATCGCACAATCCGGGCGAAGTTGATTCAGAACTCGCCTTAACCAAATTGCAGTTGGAACTGTGCCAAAACCAGATCCTGTTGGCGGTAACAGCACAGTGACTCCCTCAGGAACTGAGAAGAATTCCTGCGTCGATGCATCGCCAAGCAACAGCCAAACTTGATGTCCCTCTTGATGCAGCCAAATGAGCCAATTAAGGGCCACGCGCTCTGCGCCACCCAGGCCAAGATGATGAATATGCAAGACGATCTTTGCCATCGTCAACTACTTTCCAGTTGATACGACCAGATCTCAGCACCCCGTCGCACGGCGCTGGCTTCACTATTAATAATCAGATCAAGACGCAGTGAAGCGGCAGCATTCAGTCGTTGATCATTCACCAACTTCAACACTCGTAAGGCTTGGGAAATCAGATTTTCATGGTTTTCTTGCGCGCGCCGGCGAGAACGCACAAAACGAGGATGATCAATTGTGCTCTGAAGTCGCTTCAGCTGCCGTTCCGCGCGCACTAATTCGGGAGACTGAAGTGGCAGAGCTAGCAAACCACGCACAAGATGACTGCTACTTCGATAAAGAACATCAGCAGACAATTCGGCCGAATCGAGTTGCTCAAGCAAGTGCAAGTTCGCCCTGCCAATTGCAGCAATGCAAGCCTTATCAGGGGATTTTTCCGCAAAGCAACACTGAAGCAAACAGCATCTTGCTGATACACATTGTTTAAAAGGACTCTCCCTATTACGAACCAGACGCTCAGATTCAAACGAGACATTCAAAACGTCCAAAGCTGCAGCACTTTCCAACCAAGGGCGCAATTCGCCCAATCTGACATCATCTCCGGCCAGAAGAGCTGAATGAGTCATGGCAATGCCGGCATAAAAACTCTGATGGGCAAGCAGAAATTGAGATCTCCACAAGCATTCAAGTAACTCCAATGTCACTGACAAAGACTTAGGACGACTATCCCGCTTGAACAAAAGGCTTTCGATCTGAAAAGGCCATTTATAACTCTGCAATTGCTCTTCCAACAAGACAACTGCGATGGCAATCTGCCCATCACGTAATGCAAGCCAAACATCGTTCTGCAACTGATTGATCCGATCCCGATTCCACCACCACTGCCACCGCTGTCTGCAAAGACGAAAGGCAATCTTCAAATATTCAAACAGCGAAATCACTGGAATAGCCTCAAACCTCCTCGACAAGAAGCCAGCAGGCTCACAGGAAAACGCAGCAGACGCCGAAATGTATGCCAGTAGAGGCGATGCCACCAACGCACTTGAAAGCTGCCACCGTGATCAGGAGGCAACAACTTGACTGGCAAAACTTTGACATGCAGTTCTGGAAGTTCAAGGAAACGAGACCAGAACACCTGACGGCGAAGACGATCAAGTTCTGCAGCAGCAGCCGGTTCCAGAACAGGTAAAGAAGATGATTCAGCCACCCAACTTTGGTCCTCAAGCTGTTGATAACGAGTGGGCTGACGTTGAGAAGTCCACGGACAATGCGCAGCAGCAACACGATTGCTCATCGCCGTCGCCCGGCGGTGGGCAAAGCTCAGAGACTCCTCATAGCCTGATGATTTGTGATGGGGAATATGGTCGCGACTCACACGTTCATGGATGGAATGCGCGATCACGCCGATCGCCTCCTTTGGCAATGCATTGAGTGAAAAACCCTGGCTGGTGAGGCGAGCCTTCAGATCTTTGTCATCAAAGCCATAACCCTGGAGCACCTCGTTAAAACCACCAACCGCTTCGAACGCTGCTCGAGAGATCAAAAACTGTCCAAGACGACCATCGGGGCCGGAGCCAAACCAACAAAGCGGATACTCCTGTGCGAACACCTTTGAGTCCAACTCTTCTGGCCAGCAATCAGCATCAAGCTTCAGCAGCAGGTTTCCTCGAGCCAGCCGAGCCGCCAGGTTGTAGGCCCTGCAGAGGTTCCAGCGGGGTTCTCCCTCCACACGTTCCAGCCTTAAACGAGGATCCCTTGGCAATTGAGAGCGATCGACAGCGGAGCGACTGCTCCAGTCCAGAACAAGATGCTCGGCATGATGTGGCCACGCCGCGACCCGTTGAGCTGTCTGCAGCAAATGCTGCTGACGATTCATACAGACCGTGATCACGCTCAGAGAGGTTTGAATCAAGTCGCTGTCTCCAATGCCATCAGCATCCGCCGGGTTCTGGCGGTGTAAGTGTGCTCTGCAGCCAGAGCCAGTCGCACATCCAGACTGGCTCCAGTGCTCGAAAGAGCCTGCTCCAAGGCCTTCGAAAATGCTTTTAGTTCAGGCTGACAGAGCAAAGCGACACCGGAAAACTGAACAAGTGAATCAATCGATGTCGCCACCACTGGTAAACCTGCAGCGAGGTATTCAAAGAACTTCATCGGAAACATCGACTGGGTGTATGGCGTGAGGCGAAGGGGAAGCCAGCCGCAATCGAAGCCAGCGCAATATTCGGGCAACTGTCCATAGGGCTTTGCGCCCAGCAAATGCACATTTGGCTCCTCATTAAGCAGGGTGATGTCGGTATAGGGCTCCCCTTCTCCCGTGGGCCCAATGAACACAAACTGCCATTGCGGATGGGCGCGAGCAACCGCTGCAATCAGGGTGAAATCGAGTTTGTAACTACTGACTGCACCCATAAATCCAATCCTGGGAGCAGGAATTTCTGCAAGATCCGTAGGGATGGCATCCATTGACAGAGTCATTGCCCGGGCGAAGTGATCTTGATCGGCCACATTGGGGTCAAAGCGGATCCGACGAGACCACAGCGAGAGCTGCCGCTCCAGCTCAGGTGAAGTCACAAATACCTGATCCACCGCAGCGCACAGTCGTCGTTCAGCAGTCTCAATCCGCTCTTTAGGCATGCAGGGCTGCTCATGCAGGGCATCAACAGCGTGATAAACGGTACGAGCGAATGGGCTGAGATCAAGAAGAGTGGTGGTGAGAGGGTTATAGGTCCATAACCAGGGTCGACGAAAACGCAATCGCCACAGGGCGATACGCAGCCCCAACCGAAGACTTAATCGATTGAGAAGGAGACTCAACTTGTTGTAACCCCCTGGAATCACCAGAGGCGACCACACCCAGATTCCCTTTTGGACAAGCCTCGGAAGGCGGAGGCCTCGACGAAGACGTTTCAAAATTCGTTTGAGATCTCTCCCGGTCGGCTGTGCTGATCGCAAACCAAGCGATTCGACATACAAGACTCGGTTGCCCTCAGCTGCCAGAGCAACAGCAACATGCTGTTTGTTCGTCCAAAGGGGATGATCCCAGTCAGCTGTTGCCAGCAGCACCACATCAGCCATAACAATCTTCAGCGTCGCTGGAGATCGACCAGCTCCCTAAAACTGGCAGAACGTTGCTGCAATTGCTCGTAGGTACCAGAAGCAACAATTTTTCCTTGATTGAATTCATAAATCCGATCGCAAAAGCGAATGGTGGAAAGCCTGTGAGCAATCACGATCGTCGTACAGCGACGACCGATCAGTTCCAGTGAATCCATGACTTCATTTTCAGTTTTATTGTCAAGCGCACTGGTGGCTTCATCAAGTACCAGTATCCGCGCCTGCTTATAGAAAGCGCGTGCAAGAGCTAATCGCTGGCGTTGCCCGCCTGAAAGCCTCATTCCGTCTTCGCCGATCCGAGTAAAGGCTCCATAAGGCAGATCAGACACAAATTCTGCAAGCTGCGCCATCTCCAGGCATTCCCAAAGCAGATCCTCATCAATCGAGTCGTCCTCAACTCCGAAAGCCACATTCCCTCGCACACTTGTATCCAAGAGAGTGATCGTCTGGGGTACGAATGCACAACAGAGCTGCCACGCCTGCACTTCTGCTGGGGTAAGTTCAACGCCATCAAGCAATACTTGACCCTGAGAAGGCTGCAATAAACCCAAAAGAAGATGAGCCGCCGTAGTCTTTCCACC
>CAJWLE010000176.1:0-3969 GCA_913042965.1 uncultured Synechococcus sp. | reverse complement strand
TTAGGTAGAGCTGTCTTTTTTTTGAGCATCAAGTATTGCAATATTTTTATTAAATATGTGACTTTGCAGGCTTCATTAATTATTTTTTTGCTGTATTTTTGCGATTTCTATGTGATTTCGATTTTTAGGCTTCAGTTCTGAATTGTTCTATCATTCGCTGATTAAAGTGAATGATGTTTGCAGGGATTTAGATGTTTTATTGGGGGGTAGTCGGCGTACTACAGGTGTCTTGCCTAGATAATGAATGCAAAAAAGATCAACTTGCTTTGGCGTCAGTTTTATGCGTTTTGAAAGCTCCATTCGTAATTCACTCGCTGTGATTTTCTGGTCAGAGTTTGAGTTTTTCCGGATCGTCAGGAGGCGAGCACAATCAGTTCTGTTGTCAGTTTGACCGCAGGAGATCAAGGCAATGCTTAACAGGCAAATTGGGACAAGACCTTTCATTCTGATTGCTGAATCTGTAATTAACTTGAAGTATAAGCATCTGGAGTCGTGGGCTTTTAATCGTAGGCCTGATCGTTTGCAACTTGCGCAGATAATCCTTTAAAAGTCATTGTCTTAGGGGTAGGATATTTGTCTAGTGTTATATTTATTGCGTTCTTGATTGCTTCAGGGCATGCAAGGATTCTTGTGAATCTCTTTGTGCGTCTTGCAAAAATTATTCAGTAACTTCAGGGTCGATTAAATGACTGGTGGCCAGGGCTGAATGATAAGGTGTTTGTTTTAAGTGTGATGGTGTCGTTTGCATGCCGTTAAGGTCAGTCAAGTCGATAAAATAGCCTGGATTCCACGTCAAGGTCTCCATTGATATCAGGCTCGGGGCTGCCTTCTACCAGCTCAAAGGCAAAGTCCATATCGCAGAATTCATGAATAATGTCCTGCCCTGTTTTGAGGTTATGGACGATTAGGAGCCGTTTCAAGGAAGAAATAATTATGGCAGCATTAATTCTATGGCAGCCAAGGGAGATTTTGCTGCTCTTGAAGTATTCCTGTCTTGTTGCGCAGAGCCTTTGTTTGATGGTGATTTTTCTGGCTTGTTTTGCTTCTCTCTAGAAAATGTAGATGGGGTAATAATATCGCTAAGAGCAAGACAAGATTGGCATGAGATTTATTTTTTGTGCTCTTCTGGCTGCCTTCCTGGTCAATTTTCGTCGTTTTGCTTCTTTTGATCTTTTGTTGAATCAGCAGGAAGCTTGCTGTCAACCCATCTTGAGAAGACATAGACAGCAACAAACATTGGGGCGTAAATGAGCCACATGTTTTCAAGCTTGTAGCCACTGTTGTTGACAATGACCAATGCGATGTAGCTTAGTATGGTATAAATTCCGATTCTTCGGAGCGCGGGAAACTTGCTGAGCATTGGATTCACATCTGATTTTGTATTTTACAGTTACTCTCTTGATTGCGCAGTCATTGCTTGAAATGCATGTGGTGACAAGGCTTTTTATTGTGAAGTTGATCGCTCTTCCTGTTGTTTAAAAGTTGATGGGGTTTATCTGGGATTTTTCTCAGTGCATGATCCAATCCGTCGCCTCAGATTTCCACTAGTACGAAGTCGATGTGTTTTGCGCCAGGTTCTGTACAGCAGATTCGATCGCATCTGCTGCTCCTTTCTGTAATGCCAGCACAACAAGATCGGCACCAGCTCCGCCAGCAGGTTTCCATGCCCGTTCTGGAGCCGCTTCAAACCAGCTGTTCAACCTTGGACCCACCATTTGGATCTGCAACGGCAATGTTTTTCCCGGGATCCAGAGACGCCCTTTGAGCCGCAGAACCTGATGCTCGCTCACCAGTGGAGGCAGCAGTGATTCCAGACTGGCCCGATCCAGCTCAGCCTCGATCTGCACACCACGGCCCACAACGTCGACGTGGCTGTGATCGTGATGATCGTGCACGTCATCCTGGTGATGGTGCTGGCCGTGATGCTGATGGCCATGCTCCTCCCCCTTGACATCAGTGTGAACGGGGTGATGGTCCAGACCCAGCACAACGGAGGTGTCGACCTTTCCCTGAGCCACAGGGAGAAAGGCGGTTCCCTTCCTGACCTGTTGCTCCAGCTCACTCTGAAGTGCAGATAGTTGATCCGCTTTTAGTTGATCAGCCCGGCTGATCAACACCAGATCCGCTGCTTGAAGCTGATCGTGAAACAGATCGTCGATGGCGGTGATGTGATCAAGGCTTGGATCCTCCTCGCGCTGGCGCTCGAGAGCCTTTATGTCAGCCACTGGGCTGCCAGCGGCGAGGGCCTCACCATCCACCAGGGTGACAACCCCATTCACATGCACGCGATTTCTGATCTCCGGCCAGTCCAAGGCTTGTAGCAACGGCCGAGGCAGCGCCAGTCCACTGGTCTCAACAATGATGCCGTCCAGATCTTCAGCCCGTTTCAGCAATGTCTGCATCGTGGGCAGAAAGTCGTCCTGAACAGTGCAACAAAGACAGCCGTTATTCAGCTCCACCAGTCGGCCATCAACCTCATCCTCCGGACAGAAACCGCAACTGCGGATCAGATCTCCATCGAGACCAACACTTCCAAACTCGTTGACCATCACCGCAAGGCGTTGGCCACTGTGGGTGAGCAGGTGCCGCAAAACCGTGGTCTTGCCAGCTCCGAGAAAACCGGTGACGACGGTGACCGGAATGCGTTTGGTCATTGAATTCAGGAACGACAGCCGAGGCTGTCTCTGGTTGAGATACCTGTAACGGCATTGACCCCATCGGCCCTTGCGCAGAGGGCTTTCTGTTGGGGAAGGTCCATCACCGCGTTGGTGAAGTCGGTGCCTTCAATCTCAGCGTCAGCAAAACGGCTTTGCATCAGCATCGCGTTGGTGAAATTCGCATTGCGCAGGTCAGCCCCATCGAAACGGCTGGCGAAGCCGACCACATCGGACAGGTCTGCACCGCGAAGATCGGCTCCCTGAAGTTGTGAGGTGTTGATCACTGCACCTCGCAGATCGGTATCGCTGAGATTCACCTCGCGAAGATCTGCCTTGAGAAACTCCTTCTCTTTCAGATCGAGGCCGTGCATATCAGCCGTAATTTCCTGAACGGCTCGCTGCCCCCGAAGTTCAGGAGCGGTGATCGCCTCAGCGGTTCCAGGCCATACCAAGGCGAAGAAACCAACGAGAACCGCCGTGAACAGGGACACCGGGCGAAGAACAAGCTGCATCGGAGCCGGTAACTTGAACGATCACGTTATGGCAGCTGCCGTCGGAACGAGGCGATATGGCGATGAGTCTGCGAGTGGTGGTGCCACCCCATCCCCTGATCGGTCATTGGTTGACGATGTTGCGCCATCGCGACACACCGCCAGCGCTGTACGCCACAGCGATGCAGGAGCTGGGGCGCTGGCTCACCTACGAGGCCCTTCGCGATTGGCTGCCCCATCGAAAGGAACGTGTTCCCACACCTCTCTCCGAGACAGAGGGAACAGTGGTGGAGGCGGGAGTTCCACTCCTGGCCATTCCCACACTCCCTGTCGGTCTTGAGCTCTGGCAGGGAGCCCGCAGTGTGCTGCCGGGAGCGTCGCTCTGTCTCAACGGAGTTCCATCGTCGATCGAAGCCAATGCCGGAGTGATCCTCTTTGTGGATCAAATCGCTGATGGCGAGGCTATTCTCACGCACCTGCGCCAGTTGCAGGAGCTCGGTGTCGACGGCCGTCGTCTGCGTCTGATCACAGCTCTCTGCTCCAGCCCAGGCTTAAAGCGTCTTGGGGAAGAGATCTCTGATCTCACCCTTCACACGGCCTGTATTGATGAAGTGGTCGATGGCGAGGGCCTGATCGACCCAGGTATCGGTGACCCTGTGCGACGTCTGAATATCAGAAGCTGAGGCCATGACTAGATTTTCATCAAGACGTTGCCAACGATGAGCCAACACCACCCCAGCAGTTCAGGAACATTCGCCACTCTTGTTACCGGGGCCTTGTTTGGTGCCGCGGGACTCGCTTGGTGGCTGCTGAACGAGGCG
>CAJWLE010000175.1:0-3981 GCA_913042965.1 uncultured Synechococcus sp. | reverse complement strand
TCTCACTGTTGTGATGGGTCGATTAGTCGAACTTCAGGTCAACGCTGATGATCCGAGCCTGCAGAAGCGTGTGCGAAAGCAGCTTTCAAAGTTTGTTGGTGCTGTTCTGCACCTACCAACCCTGCAACGTCAGTTGCAGCAGCTGAAACAGCGGTCCGTCGTGGGCAGCGTTACCGGCAATCTTGGAAAACTGGGCAGTGACCCCACTCAGGCTGTCTTGACACTCACCGTCACGCCTGCAAGCCATCCCTGGCGGGGCGATCTGAGTATTCGCAACGATGGCAATGCCGGTAGCGGTGAGTGGCGAGGAGTCACCGTGCTCCAAAAGCCCCAAATACTTCTCGACAACGACCTGCTGCAGATCTACGGCGAACTGGGTACAGACGGCGATCCAGAACTGGGGACCACACTGGGCTCCATCAGCTACACCATGCCCTTGGGTGATTCGCTGAACTTCACAGGATCCTTTGGAGCAAGCCGCCGCAATCTGATTGAAGCCCGTGGACCTGCCCATGGCCTGAGTTTCCGCCAGTACCAAGGCCTGGCTCAACTGCAATGGACACTAAAAGACTCTGACGATCAGATTTGGTATGCCCAAGCAGGACTGAGTGCCAATCGCAACGACAGTTACCTCGACGGGCAATCCTTTCCCTTGATTATTGGAGGAGGACCCGACGGAGACCTAAGCACAGGATTTCTACGTCTCGGAATTGGTCATGCCGGCAGCAATATCAACCTTGGCTGGTCAGGACAGATTTACTTTCTTCAGGGAATTGCTGGCCTTAGTAGTCAAGAAGAACTGAACGATCTTTCATTTTATGGCATCAATCCCGGTGAATCGAGAGCCTTCGGTGCCATCACCACGCTTGGATGGCGTATGGCTCCCAGCCTGCAGTTCAATCTGCGAGCCGCAGGACAGGTTGCCTTCGATGAGCTCACCAATGACATGGGTTTTTCACTTGGAAGCGACGTAGGACTCAGAGGCCTACCGGGGACCCTCGTAAGCGGAGATACCGGATGGCTGGGCAACGCAGAACTCAACTGGACCTTCTGGCAAAAGAAGAACAACACTCTTCAGCTGGTGCCATTTTTCGGAATGGGAGGCGTTCAGACCACACGGGCCTCAGTCAGCTTTGACGACACCATTGGGACAGGTGGCATCCTGCTGCGCTGGCTGCATGGACGCCATTGGTCAGCGGAGCTTGGATGGACAGACCAGTTCCATGACAACAACAACACCGGTGTCTGGAACAACTGGCTACTTGGGAGCGGGGCTTACGGAAAATTGCGTTATCGCTTCTGAACAATCGGGGGGTCGGCTCAGGAAATCAAGCCGCGCTTCTGCAGAGGCTTCAGATCAACCAGTGACAACATCCCGTTCTCCTCGCTCACCGTGCCGCGGCTACGCAACTTGCTGAGAGTACGAGAGGCGGTTTCTCTTGCCAGACCTGCGATCAGGGCAATTTCCTGCTGTGTGAGAGGGGGAATTGGAGCCTGAGGGTCATCCTTTGAAGAACTTTTGCGCGCCAGATAGGCCAATGCATCCAGCAGCCTGGTGGTGGCATCAGCAGTCTGCAATGCGAATCGCCTGTTGAGATCACGCAAACGCTTCGCTTCCAGTTTCGCGAGTGCCGTCCCGAGCCCAGTGTTCTGTTCAAGCAATGCCGCAAAGGGCGGAATACGTAGCTTCACGAGACGCAAGGGCGTCAGAGCCACCACATCCGCAGAACGGGAATCCCCATCAAAAACCGCCATCTCACCAAACACATCACCAGACCCCAGAAGAGACATCACAACCTCATCGCCATCTGAGGTGTAAGTGCGCACCTTGGCCAAACCATCACAAAGAAGAAACAGCGACTCACCCCAGTCCTGCTCCATCACAATCACTTGATCGGACTGAAGCACCGATTCACGCTGACGTTCAAGAATCTCATCGAGCTGTTCATCTTCAAGACTCTCAAAAAGAACGACAGCTCGCAAATCGTCGCGACTGAGCATCAACAAGAAAATCAAAGTACAACTCAGTCTCCATCCAAAGCAACGTCAATGCCAGAAGAAGACTCTGAATGCATAGCAAGCAGCAAAGCCTCTGGCCAAGCAGGGGCAAGGGAAGGCACAACACTTATCAAATTTGATCCCTACCAAGGGAGATCAAGAAAGAAAACTGCCAACTCGATTTCAAGAGCGTGACTCCAAACGAAAAACAACGCAAACTGCGCATATCTGCCCAGTATTCATGCAAATCAAACTCGGAGAACGTCTACAAAGCCTGAAGCTACTAGCCAGTCTGGCGGCCTTTCTGAAAAACCCCGGCTCTCTGGACAGCGTCCTCGCCGTGGGCGCCAGTGTGAAGGACACACCAATCGCCGAACAGATGACACGCCATCTGCTGAACAATCCCAACTTCGCCCAACTTGTTAACGACGGTTGGCGTCCGCAGCCGATTGACTTGTCGGCACTCCAGACACTTCCTGCAGGCACGCTCGGACGCAGCTATGCCGATCAACTCATCAGCCAGGGAATCACTCCCGACACGCTGATCGACCCATCACCCATCAACGATGAGCGTGATTACATCGTGCACCGTCTGAAGGAAACCCATGACATCACGCATGTACTGACTGGATTTGGAATCGATGGCGTCAGTGAACTGGGCCTTCAGGGATTCAACCTCGCCCAGAATCGATCGCCTCTGGCGGTGATGCTGATCTTCGGAGGAATGCTCACGGCACTTCAGAACGATGAGCCTCTGGCTCCAATGCTGCGCGCACTGGCGAAAGGCTTCCAGATGGGACTGGATGCCGAGCTTGTGATCTCCCGCAAACTGGAAGAAGGCTGGGATCGCCCCCTTAAAGAATGGCGCAGTGAGCTGAGGCTTCCTGAAGAAATTCCAAGCTGATCCATACAGACACATGAGCGCTATCGCCTGAATGGAGTTATCACGGAGAGAGCAGCCGTGAAGTGATGTGGGGAGATGAACCTCAGCTGCAGACCTTCCGAGAACGACTGAAACTCCTACTGGTCGCTCACCAGCAAGAGCTCAATCCTGAAAAGGTTGTCGCAGCGGAAGGCGACATTCTGTTTCATCAAGGCGACTCGGTAGAGACATTACTGTTGCTAACCCACGGGCGTGTCGCGGTTGACATCCACACCGGCCGGGAAATCCACACACTGGCACAAGTTGAGGCAGTGGAGTTACTCGGCGAAGTTGGGTTTTTTGCCAACGGGAAGCACTATGCCGATTTCCGCGTTGTGGAAGGACACGCAGAACTTCTTGCTATTCCCGGCCAGGCACTTCTCCAGGCCATGTTGTTTGACACTGATCTTGTCGTGGAGATGTTGTCACTGGTCAGTGAGCGCTGCCGTCGAGGTAATCAGGTCATCGCCATGCTTCTGAGCGGCATTGAAGCTGTACATGACGATTCCAAGGAGAGAATCGAACAGGTCACAACAGAGTTGACGGGGGTTCACTTCTGTATTGACAAAGCCAGCAGACAATTGCAGAAGCTGCAGCAGCAACGACGAAGCTGAACCATTCAAATCAGAGCATCGCTGCCCTGCGGCCAATCACCTCCCTGGCTACATCCAGAGCAGCCAGCATCAGCAGGATCAGAGCCTTCGCAAAAGGGATGGCCATCGAGCAACATCGGAACGTGACGCTAAGAAGGGTAGAGATGCCTGATCTAGCAGAAGCAGCCAGCATGCATGCAGCGGCTACCGGCCATGCATGAAGAGCGAGAACCAACAGCTCATCCAGATTCGTGATCGCCTGCGAATGTTGCTGAGCACCCATCTCTCCACAATCAGCCATCAAACGCTCACGGCAGCTGTGGGTGACGTGCTCATCCAACAAGGCGCCCCATCCGTAAGGGTGCTGATTGTGCAAGCAGGGGAATTGAAAGTTGAACGCTGTGAACCAGGTGGCACGCCTCAAGTGATCGCCCGAATCGGACCGGATGAACTGGTCGGAGAAATGGC
>CAJWLE010000174.1:0-3992 GCA_913042965.1 uncultured Synechococcus sp. | reverse complement strand
AGTCCTTCCCTATGGACGAATTGGCTTACAGGGAGCACGTGGCCGAAGTTCTGGATGTTGTGAATCGGCTTGGTTTGGCCGGCGACGTTCGCCAATGGCTTGCGCAAACGCGCGATAAGCCTCGTCTTGGCAAAGCTCTGAGCCTGCAGCTTGAGGCCAAGGGCCCACAGGCCGAGAGTCTGCTTAAGGAGTTTCTGGTCTGAGCACCGTTTCGGTCAGAGCCACCAGACCGACTCCAACCATGAACAGCGCTGTGATCGCGCCGGCCAGAAGCAGCATCGTGATGGGATCTGTGGAAGGTGTCAGTACCGCACCTGCCAAAGCAGCACTCAGCACCACCCAGCGCCAGGCCCCCAGCATCGTGCGCCAGCGCACCAGTCCGAGAACCCCAAGCAGGAGCTGGAGAACAGGAAGTTGAAAGGCAAGGCCGGTGGCCAGCATCAACAAAAGAACGAAGTCGAGGTAGCGCTCGATCGACCAAAGGGGCTCCACAACATCAGCCCCGTAGGTCACCAGAAATCGCAAGGCTGCCGGCACCAGTGCCCACCAGGCGAAGGCGAGTCCTGCAAGAAACAGAACCGCTGATCCAGCAACTGCCGGAGCAATCAGGCGCCGTTCCCGAAGCGTCAGTCCTGGCAGAACAAATGCCAGAACCTGAAACAGCACATACGGCAGAGCCAGGGTGAGCCCCCCGTATCCGGCCACCTTGAACGATACGAACAAAAATTCCCCAGGGGCCAGCTGCAGGAAATGGATCCCGTTGGCTGGAGCCTCGAGCAATCTCACCAGTGGTTTCACCACCACAAGGCAAGCAGCCGCTGCAATAACGACGGCGAGCAGGCTGCGCAACACGCGTTGACGCAGCTCCTCGAGGTGATCCACCAACGGCATCTCCACCTCATTGGGCAGCTCGGGGTCGCCTGATTTCCGCGGGATACGGATTGGAGGCGGTGGATTCAGTACGGGGCCGTCGGAGCTGTCAGGCACTGGATGGACCAGGGATCAGGGCGTTGAATCAGGCCCCACGTTCGGTCAGGGTAGGGGCCTTGCTGCGACGCAGTTGTGCTTCCCCGTTCTGGGGATCCCCCCAGAGCACGTCTCCGCCGCTGTGACGCACCGTGCCAGGGGCAGCACCGGTAATGCGCTGGAGTTGTTCGATCGCCACCATCACGACAGCAACCCTCACGTTGCCGCGGGCGCGGCTGAAGTACGCCGCAAGGTCACAGGCCAATTGCAGGTCGTCCTCGTCCGCCAGGCCCGCTGAGCTCTTCAGCACCACGTGGCTGCCGGGACATTCCTGGGCATGGAACCAGAGATCTCCACTGCGAGCTTGACGCAGGCTGATCCATTCGTTCTGGCGATGATTGCGGCCCACCTGAATCGATAGACCACCCGGACTCTGCAGCTCCAGCGGCTGGGGGATGTGCTGTTGCTGTCGGCGCTGACCCTGCCGGCCAACCGGGTTGAGCAGATCCTCCAGTTCCCGTTTCAGACCCGTCAGGGCCTCGATTCGACTGGGCACGTTCTGCCATGCGGCAGCCCGCAGATCTTCAATGAAATCCCCACTGCCTGAGATCAATTCCAGCCGTTCCGTGTGATGGGCAATCCGTCCCTCCAGGACGGCAACGGAACGCCGAAGTTTTCGGGCTCTTCGGTACAGCTTCTGGGCCTGATCCACCTCCTCCCGGCTTGGACTGCGAAGGCAGAGCAGGGCGTCTGCCTTTTGTTGCAGGGCATGGCTGTCATCGCAGGCGGCCAGCCGATGACGTTGATCACTCAATGCCGTGTCCTCTTTCTCCTGCCAGCGCTGCAGGCGCTGATACAGCTCTTGGCAGGTTCGATCCAGATCGCGCTGGTCCAGCCTTTCTCGGTACCACTTCCCCAAATGCAAGGCCAGGCTGGTCGAGGTTGGTGGCTCCTTTGCCTCGGAGTCGCTGGGAGAGACGACGCCAATGCTGTAACTGCCGTCGACGTTCTCGATGAGGTGGTGCTGCGGCGCCTCGAGGCTGTTGAGCCATTGCCTCCAGCTCAGATGCAACGTCCGCCACGCTGATGAGCTGAGTTCATCAACCGGCGTATTCGACTCCAGGCCTGCAAGGTTGCGAGCCAGCGGAGGGCTGATGCCCTGATAGGTCTGCTGAAGCGCTTTCCTCAGAGGGAGAGGCAGCAGACGGAGACGATCGCGCCAGCGTTCGAAGCTTTCATCGCTGCTGGGTGGGTGGCCCTGCAGGGCTGGTGGTGGCGCATACAGATCCCTGGTGCTGATCGGCCGAACCCTTGATTGGTGATCGCGGACCTGGCGCCCCAAAGCAATCACGCGTCGCTCCTGATCAAGCAGCAGCAGATTGCTGTGACGACCCATCAGCTCCAACACGATCACTCTCGAGACGGCATCACCTGGACGCGGCGCCAGCTGGAACTCGACCACGCGTTCATAGCCCTGTTGCATCAGCCCGATAAGGGCCATTTGGCGCAGGCTGTGCTGAATCTGCTGAGCCAGGGTGCTTCCTGCTCCCTGGCGAGGTGGCGCAGGGATCTGAACCATGCGGGCTGCTTCCGCTTGCCAGCTGAGTTCCAGCCAAATCATTCCCTGAAGACTGCGAAATCCCAGTTGAAGCGTCGCGCTGTCGGGCTGTTGGGCTTTCTCGAAGCGGCTGGGCAGCAGTTGTGGCCGCAGATCAGTCAACACCGCCCGCAGGGTGGTGAGATCCATTGGCTGCAGCTTTGGCTTGGTGCTCACCCGAGGTTGAAGAGGACTGACTACTCTGCTGGGCCATGCAACGGTATCGATGGTCGAGGGGCAGGGCCAGCTCACCGTGATCACCGGTCCCAGTGGTGTCGGTAAAGGGACCCTGGTCCATCGTCTGCTCGAGAGGAATCCCAAGATCTGGCTGTCGGTCTCGGCCACCACGCGTTCTCCCCGAGAGGGCGAGCAGGATGGACTCAGCTATTTCTTCCAAAGCCGGGAGCGGTTCGACGCTTTGGTTTCGGATGGTGGGCTGCTCGAGTGGGCCGAGTTCGCTGGTAACTGCTATGGAACACCGCGTGCCCCTGTGGAAGAACAGCTTTCAACAGGTCGACCTGTCTTGCTCGAGATCGAGCTGGAAGGAGCCCGTCAGGTGCGGCGCAGCTTTCCGGATGCAGTCCAGATCTTTCTGGCTCCTCCCAGCTTCGAGGAGCTGGAACGTCGGATCCGCGGACGAGGGACTGATCCGGAGGAAGCGATTCTGCGGCGACTGGCCCGTGCTCAGGAGGAGCTGAAGTCAAAGGCTGAGTTTGACGCCGTTGTTGTGAACGACGATCTCGACCAAGCCATGCTGCGCTTGGAACAACTCATGGGTCTTCGTTAAACAAAGGTCAAAAAAAACCTCCTCGTAGGGAGGAGGTCTCTTCGAGATTTTGCGTTTACTTGGATTTCACTATGGGTGGAAGAGTAGATCGGGGAAGAAGCGATTCCACTCGATCAATATCCCAGCAGTCATAGTGAAAAACAGAGCAGAGACAACTGGTGCTGTTGAAAGAAATTTTTTCATGATTTTGTTAAGACTTTTGAGAGTTGAATAAAGTATTTATCGAGGTGAAATTGTTACTTCCTTGTCAGAAACAACCAATGTTCCATCCCGCAGTTCTCCGAAAGCTGCCACGGGCCAGGTTGAAGACTTCATGAAGCACTTGATCGCGAGGCCAGTATCAATTTGAATTTCCTGCATCGCGGCATCCTTGCCACGGGTTGCAATCAGATATTCGCGGCCTGCCCAGCCAATACATCCGGCGATGTACAAGAACATGATTCCTGGGATCACGAAGTCGCCGGCATGGCTCCAGCGTCCATCAACGACCAGGTGAGGCAGGCCATCTGCGCCGCAGGAGGCCTTGCTGTACATCTCGAAGCGAGCTTTGGCCTGGGGTGTGGAGGCTGCGGCTGCGCGCTGCTGAAAGCGTGCGCTTTCGGAGCAAGGGGGGAGGCCAGCAACGTCAGCTTTGACGATGGG
>CAJWLE010000173.1:0-4006 GCA_913042965.1 uncultured Synechococcus sp. | reverse complement strand
CTGAACAGGCCGGAGCATCTTCTCTGGGCTCAGGAAGGGAGAAGGTCGGGCTCTTCTGGAGTGGGCCATGGAGTCGGGACTAGTCGATCAGGTCGGTTTCAGCAGCCATGGCAGTCAGCAACTGATTGCAGCCGCTCTTGATCTGGAGCTGTTCACGTTCTGCAGCCTGCATCTGCACCTGCTCGATCCCCAACGACTGCCCCTGGCCAGACAAGCTCTCCATCGCGGAATGGGCGTTCTGGCCATCTCACCAGCCGACAAGGGGGGCCGGCTGCAAGCACCCAGCGCACAGCTGATCGACGACTGCACGCCGATCGCACCGTTGGAACTGGCCTATCGCTATCTGCTCTCCCACGGGGTCTCAAGCCTCACCGTGGGGGCAGCGCAAGCCTCAGATCTGGAACTGGCCAGCCAGCTGGCTCACCGGGGCGGACCACTTAACCCTCAGGAGCAGCAGTGCATCCAAACCCTGAAGCAGCGCCGGGGCCATCGGCTCGGAGCCGAACTCTGTGGTCAATGCCAGGCCTGCCTGCCCTGTCCGAGTGAGGTGCCGATTCCTGAGCTGCTGCGCCTGCGCAACCTGGTGCTGGGCCACGATCTGATCGAATTCAGCCAAGAGCGCTACAACCTGATCGGGCGAGCTGGCCACTGGTGGGAGGAGATCGACGCAAGCGCCTGTGATGCTTGCGGGGATTGTCTCCCCCGTTGCCCACATCATCTGCCAATCCCACAGCTGCTCGCCGACACCCACAGCCGTCTGAAAGCAACACCCAGACGGCGGCTATGGAGTTGAAGCCTGCCAGCGCTCGACTCGGACGTTCTGATGCTTCTCAAGCAGCGGAGGCAACGACCAGCAGTTGTCCCAAGTGGCATCCGAAGGGTGCAGAAGGTCACGCCAGGGTTCAGACAAGGAATCACGAGCGGTCGTGAGAGGAACTGGAGACCGCCAGCCATCCAGCAGCAGAGTGCGGCTCAACGGTTGCTGCCAAGCCATCTGAATCCAGGCTTGGGGAATCGGATCCCGCGTCGCAGCTGGGCGCACCATCACAGTCCAGTGCAGGGGGGCACCGGCATCGGGCAGCACTGCCGTAAGGCGCGGATCCTGGCGAAGCAAAGCCATGCAGCGCTGCAATGGCAGCACAACCACCCGCGCCTTCCCCTTCAGCAGCCAGCTGGTGGCCTGTCGGTCATCCATGGTGAGCAGCTGCATACGCAGTCGATCCAGAACCGCATCTCCACCGATTCGATCCGCAAGATCCATCACGAAGTGTGGGCTTGCCGGTAACACCACCCTCCCCTTCAGAGCGGGGTCCAGCAAGACATTCCAGTTCTCCTGGGCCGCTCGAATCCAGGAGGAACCATCGCGAAACAACATCACCCAGGGACTCACTCCCACGGGCAAAACCCGAGCAGCCTGCTCGGGCCCGAGCTGTCTCAGGAATCGCTGCGCCTGACCATCCATCTGCCGCTGTAGGTCGGGCGCATCCAGATTCCGCAACCGAGACGGTGCAACGGTCGACAGCCAGCCATCACCCATGGCAACCAGATCAACCGGCTCAGCACCCTCAGCTGGCCAGACCTCCGAGCCTTGGGTGAACGTCGACTCCCAGGCTGATGGCAGTTGCTTCAACCAGGCCTTGGGAAGCGTGCCTTTGGCAGAGAGAAGCTTCGAAGGGCGAAGCCCGGAACGACAGCCGGACAAGAGGGTCAGGCAGGTTCCCGCACCCAGCTGCAGCAGATGCCGCCGGCTCAGGGAAGCCATGAACCCCACACGCATGTCGGTTCGACGTTACGGGGACGCCTGCAGCTGATCCACCGCCAGCTCACACGCCTCCACCAATGCGGATGACGTTTGGCCCTGCAGCTGAGCCAGCAACAGAAGCGCGCCAGCGCCCACTCCCTCCTTCACGAAGCCGCGCTCGTAATCCCTCAGAGCCGAAATCCGGCTGTTGTGGAAACGAATACCGCTGGCAACACCAGTCAGAGAAACATCGAAATGCTGACCGACACGGTCCAGCAGGATGCCCAGGGCAGGCTGATGCTCAGCGTCGAGCCTTTCCTCCGCCAGCCAGGCCGTGGTTCCCAGCAGAACGCGATCACTGAGGGCGAGTCGCTCCGTTCTGTTCAAAGCCGAGAGCGCCAGGGCCAGAACCGCCGCCATCTGACTGCCCCCACCCAGCAGCACGGGGTGCCGGGCAGCCACCAGAAACCCCGCGGCCACAGCTTGAAAAGGATCACCGACCGCCGCCAGTACAGCAGTGGGTGAGGGCCGGTCCGGCAGGGACGCCAACTGCAATCCTTGTTCCACAAGCATCCGCTTGAGCATCTGCGGCGGCTGCTGGGCACTGCCGCTGATCAACGAGTCGACGCAAATCCCTAGTGCAGACAGGACGGCCTGCGCCGTGGTGGTGCCTCCCGGCACACACTCCGTGAGGAGCACAGGTCCCCGCAGCCTGGCGCCGAGGTGCATTCCCTGTCGCCAGAGCCTCTCCACACGCGCCAGGGGCATGGCCCGCCCGCAGGACACACATTCAGCCGGACCCCAGCGATCGGGCTCGAGGCGTAGATGTGGAAATGGTGCTGGGTGCTCCAGCCCCACTGCGGCCAGAAGCGGTGACAACGGCAGACGGCAAAGTGCCACATGACTCAGCAGGGCAGGAGTGACCCCCGCAGGTAGAGGTGGCAGAGGCCAGCGCCGTTTGCCACTGGGGCCCTCAAGCAGCAACTCCGCATCGGCAAGTGCAGTGAAACGCCGGGATTCCGGAGTAGCCCCCGCCGCGGAAATACCGGGATGCTCAGCGGTGCGGGTTGCAGCCAAAACAACCAGCAAAGTGGACCCATGACCGAAACGACGCCAGGGAGACAAGCGCTGCGCCAAAAGGGTTTCACCTGATGAGCGACCCAGGGTCCGACATCCCTCCGGGAGGGCGCAGGGATCAGAGGGGGTCGAGGGCGACAAGTCCATGCAGCAAACGCGGTGGCCCTGGAATCGACGAGCGCAGACGCGGAAAAATCCAGAACGCCAACGCATGCAGCGACAACACGTAAATCAATTCCTGCAGCACGACCAGAAGCAACGCCATCAGCTGCACGCTGGCTAGATCAGCGGAGATGGGCAGATGCAGGAGTGTGATCACCCGCTCCAACATCCCGGCTCCCGCTCGGGTGATCACCACCCAGAGGTTCTCCCCCACGAGCAAAGAGAGCACCAGGACGCGCGTCAGGAAACCCAGAGTCCCAAGCACCACCCCGACCGACCAGCTCAACCACCAGCTGAAACCGCGGCCCCAGCACCACCCGAGCCACATCGCGAGAATTCCATAGGGGAAGAGCAGCAACGGCCCACGCACCGGACCCATCAGTGCCGTCATCAGCAGCACCGACAGCAGCAATCCTTCAACACCGGAGCGGCCGCCACGACGAAGCTGCAGCAGGGCAAGGGGAAGTGGCAGCGCCAATCGGAAGAGGGCACCCCCCACCGGCAGGTAGTAAAGAGCCAGCCAGATCAAACCTGTGGTGGCCGCCAGATAAGCCCCCTCCACCAGGCGAATCGCCTGGTGACGACTCAGCGCAGGCGGCTCACCCCTCATGGCACCACACGTTCGATCCGCTCCACCATGAAATCAACGGCAGACGACCTCAAAGCCTGCGTAACAGCCTCAGCCGGGGCCGCTGGATCAGCGCCGGCCAGCCGAATGGTGATTCGGTAGGGAGCCAAAGGTTGTCGCGGCATTGTGCGCACGGGTTGCGGGGAAACGGTTTCGGGGGGCACTGTTTCGGGGGGCGAGGTCTCCACAACAGGATCCGCATCTTTCTGCCCAGAAACACGCGCCGACGTTTCAACAGGCTCATCCACGGGAGCCGCCTGGATCACTGGAACAGCCGTGTCTGGTTGGGTGGAAGAGGAGGGGCCGGACTCCGGCTGAGGCTCACCATCCAGCGTGGTGAAACTCTGCTCAAGCTGGTCCGCCAGAGGGGTCCCCGCGCAAGCCTGCAAAAGAACGAG
>CAJWLE010000172.1:0-4140 GCA_913042965.1 uncultured Synechococcus sp. | reverse complement strand
CTGCTGCAATCGTTGGCCCCACCTGTTGTTCATGCCTTTTGGTCAGCTCTCGTGCCACCTGCACTGGCCGCTCTGAACCACACAGTTGTTGCAGCTCTTCGAGCAGTGTGATCAATCGGTGAGGGGCTTCATACAGAACGCTGGTGCGCTGTTCTGCCGCAATCTGCTTCAGCCGTGTTTTTCGCTCCCGGCCTTTCACAGGTAGAAACCCCTCGAAGCAGAAGCGGGTGCTGGGCAGGCCACTGCACACCAGGGCTGTGGTGGCGGCACAGGGCCCGGGAATGCAGATCACCGGAAACCCAGCGGTCCTTGCGGCAGCGGACAGTTCTTCCCCCGGGTCGCTGATGCCCGGCAGCCCTGCATCACTGATCACAGCCAAGCTGTTGCCCTTCGCCAGTAGTTCGAGCAGCTGGGGAAGCCGGGTGCGGGTGTTGTGCTGATGAAAGGAGATCTTCCGGCCCCGCGCCTGCAGGTTGCTCAGCAGCAGCCCGCTGTGACGGGTGTCCTCACAGGCGATCACATCCACGGCCGTCAGCAGAGCTTTGGCCCGCGCAGAAAAATCCCCCAGATTGCCGATCGGTGTTCCCACCAGGTACAGATGGCTTGCCGCAGGCTCGTCCCGCTGCATCACAATGGCCAGCGCTTGAATCGATTCTGATGCCCAGCCCCGCCGTTCTGCCCTCCGGTGTCAGCCAGGACGCACTGCTTGCCGAATTGCGTCGCCTCAGCTGGGGCGCCGCCGACATCCTGAGGGCCTATGCGCGGGGTGAACAACCGCCCCATGGTTTCCCCCAGGCACTGAGTGTCGATAACGGTGGTGAAGGCCCTGTTTCCGCCGCCGATCTGGCGGTGAATCAATGGCTTCTTGATGGCCTGTCGGCTGCATTCCCCAAGGCGGATTGGACCCTGCTGAGTGAGGAGACCGCCAAGGAACAGCTCACGGAGGGCCAGCCTCTGCCAGCCGAATGGCTTTGGATTCTTGATCCCCTTGATGGCACCAAGGATTTTTTGCAGGGCACGGGTGAATACGCGGTGCATCTGGCACTCGTGAAAGGAAATCGTCCAGTGATCGGGGTTGTGCTCCTGCCTGAGGCTGATGAGTTATGGATCGGCATCATCGGGGAGGGTGCCTGGTGCGAAGACCGTCAGGGGCAACGTTCTCCCGTTCGCTTCAGCCCCCGCAGCCAGGTATCGGATCTGATCCTGGTGGCCAGCCGCAGCCATCGGGATGATCGCCTGGAACAACTGATCGCCGCCCTGGAGCTGGGGGGTTCGAAGGCGGTGGGAAGCGTTGGTTGCAAAGTCGCCACGATTCTCCGCGGTGAGACAGATCTCTACATCTCCCTTTCCGGTCGCAGTGCTCCGAAAGACTGGGACATGGCTGCGCCTGAGGCGGTTCTGCTGGCGGCAGGGGGGCGTTTCACCCATGCGGATCAGGCTGAACTCACTTACAACACCGGCGATGTTCGTCAGGCTGGTTGCTTGATTGCCAGCCATGGAAAAACCCACGCCGAGCTCGGTGAGCGTGCGACGCGGGCCATGGCAGAGATTGATCCCGGCTTTCAGGTCTGAATCCTGATCAGTTGAGCGGTGCCACCGGGGTGGGCTGAGGCTCCACTGCGGTGCTGTCACCGCTCTGGGGCACACCGCGCAGGGTGAGATTGATGCGGCCGCGGTTGTCGATTTCGCGAACGCGAACGGTGACTTCGTCGCCCACCTTCACGACATCTTCGACCTTCTCAACCCGAGCCTCCGACAGCTGGGAGATGTGGATCATGCCCTCCTTGCCAGGAAGGATCTCCACAAAGGCGCCGATCGGAATAATCCGCGTGATCGAGCCGGAGAACACCTCGCCCTCATTCACCTTGCGGGTGAGGCCTTCGATGATCTTCTGGGCTTCCTCGGCGGCAGCACCGTCATGGGAGGCGATGGTGACGATTCCACCGTCTTCGATGTCGATCTTGGTGTTGGTGCGCTCGGTGATGCCCTTGATGGTGCGGCCACCAGGACCGATCACCGTGCCGATCAGCTCAGGGTCGATGCGGAAGCTGAGCAGGCGCGGAGCGTGGGGAGAGAGCCCCTCACGTGGGGTATCAATGGCCTCGAGCATCTTCTCGAGGATGTGCAGACGAGCCGGGCGGGCCTTGTTGACGGCCTCGGCGATTGTTTTCACCGACAGTCCGGTGATCTTCATGTCCATCTGCAGGGCGGTGATTCCCTTTTCGCTGCCCGCCACCTTGAAGTCCATGTCACCGAGGAAATCCTCGATGCCCTGAATGTCGGTGAGGATCCGAACCTCCTCACCTTCTTTGATCAGACCCATGGCGGCACCGCTTACCGGTGCCTTGAGGGGAACACCTGCATCCATCAGCGACAGCGTGCTGCCGCAGACCGATCCCATGGAGGTGGAACCGTTGGAGCTCAGCACTTCACTCACCACCCTCACCACATAGGGGAAGGTGTCCTTCTCAGGCAGTACAGGAAGGATCGCCCGCTCGGCCAGGGCTCCATGGCCGATTTCCCGCCGACCGGGAGAGCGCATCGGACGGGTCTCGCCAACGGAGTAGGGAGGGAAGTTGTAGTGGTGCAGGTAGAGCTTTTCGGTGTTGGGGTGGAGGTCGTCCATCTCCTGGGCATCACTGGGTGTTCCCAGAGTTGCGGTGGAAAGCACCTGCGTTAGTCCCCGCTGGAACAGACCTGAGCCGTGCACGCGGCGGGGTAATACGCCGGCCAGTGCGCTGATGGTTCGCACCTCGTCGAGCCCGCGGCCATCGACGCGCTTGCCATCCTTCAGGATCTGTTGGCGCATCAGGGTTTTGGTCAGCGCCTTGAAGCTGTTGCCCAGCAGCTTCGAGCTGGCTGTCACGGCCTGACGCACAGCATCGTCTTCCTTGAGGCCGGCGATTTTTTCTGAGATCTCTGCCTTGACGGCATCCAGTGCGGTGTCCCGCTCCTCTTTGCTTTGTTCGAACTTCTTGAGCACCTCGCTGATCGCTTTGGTGCACTGTTTATCGAGGTAGGTCGGAACCGTTTTGTCTTCTGTGGGTGTTTCAGGCTTCACCTGCTTGATGCCCAGGTCCTTCAGCAGCTGCTCCTGGGCCTTGATCAGTTCACAGATCGCTTCGTAACCGAAGTCGATTGCTTCGATCACATCTCCTTCCGGCAGCTGGTTGGCACCGGCTTCCACCATCACCACACCGTCGGGTGTGCCAGCGACCACCAGATCCAGGTCGCCGCGTTCAATTTCGCGGTAGCTGGGGTTGAGCACGAAGTCATCGCCCAACAAGCCGACCCGCACCGCGGCCATGGGGCCGTTGAAGGGGATCCCGGCCAGGAGGGTGGCGATCGACGAGCCAGTCACAGCCAACACGTCGGCCGGAACTCGTTCATCCAGCGAAAGGCAGGTGGCAACGATCTGCAGGTCATCCCGCATCCATGAGGGGAACAGGGGGCGGATCGGCCGATCGATTAACCGGGCAGTGAGCGTGGCGCGCTCAGGCGGGCGGCTTTCCCGGCGCATATAGCTGCCAGGGATGCGACCGGCTGCGTATAAACGCTCTTCGTAGTCGCAAATCAGTGGGAGAAAATCGATACCGTCGCGACCGCCTGATCGGGTTGCTGTCACGAGCACGGCCGTATCACCGCACTCGACCAGAACAGATCCACCCGCCTGAGGGGCGAACCGGCCTGTGGTCAGTCGAATCTCTCGTCCATCAAAGGAGATCGACTGGGTTTGTCCTTGCACGTCTGTTTATGTCCGCTTGACAGAGATATCTTGACACTTCGCGGTTATCTCCGACAAAAAAAGGGAGACATGGAAGCCTCCCTGGTTCGATTTGAACTAGCGACAGAAACTGTTGATTACCAACTGGACTTGACCACACCGGGAAGTTCACCTTTGTGTGCACGTTCTCGGAGCTGATTGCGGCAAAGACCGAAATCTCTGTAATAACCACGGGGTTTGCCAGTGGCCCAGCAACGATTACGGATGCGGCTGGGTGCGCTGTTGCGGGGTAAGGCCTGAATTTTGCGATGAATCTCCAGGCGATCCATCGGATCTTTCGCAGCGTTGAAAGCTGCCATTAATGCTGCACGCTTTGCCGCGTAACGCTCAGTCAGCTTCTTGCGCTTGACGTCGCG
>CAJWLE010000171.1:0-4143 GCA_913042965.1 uncultured Synechococcus sp. | reverse complement strand
ATTCTCGAAAATGATTGAGGTGAACCCCCCGAGGGCCGTGATGTTGATGCCCTTCTTCTGCGCGAGTTCCATTGCATTGAGCACCTTGCGCCGGGCCGTTTTGAACCGTCCCAACATCTCCGGCACAAAGCAGGAGTCGATGTAGGCGCCCTT
This sequence comes from uncultured Synechococcus sp., assembly GCA_913042965.1. Classification (GTDB taxonomy): domain Bacteria; phylum Cyanobacteriota; class Cyanobacteriia; order PCC-6307; family Cyanobiaceae; genus Parasynechococcus. Next base: position 3,990 of record CAJWLE010000171.1, on the reverse strand, counting down.
GATTGTTGGTCCCGCAGGGCTGGTGATCTCGACATGCTCCACAAGCTGAGGTGGAGCGCTGCACCAGACATCGAGATCACCGTCTGCGATGTGGTCAAAGCCCAGTTCCAACGCCTTGCGACGGGCAGCATCGAAACTCGTTGAGTGCCCGATCAGACCAAACATTTAGCGCTTGTAAATCACCATGGGGGCAACCCCGACTGTCCATGCTCCCACGCGGGAGATTCTGGACAGGGGGTGACTGTGATCAAACCGGCTCAAACGCCTCAGATTTTTGCTCAGCCCGCCAGAGCTGCAGCTGCCATCCGAGCCTTTTCGCGCGATGTGAAACCAATTTCATCGAGCGCTTCCTGATAGGCGATGAGGAAATCCTCGATCAGGTCTTCTTTTTCCATATGGAGAACAGCCGCATCTGAAGCGACTTGTTCCAGCATCGAGCGAATGAGGGGAAGATTGGCCTTATTGGCCTGGAAGAGTTCTTCCTTGCTGGCTTCGAAATTGGCCTTGAGCCACTCCTGCCCGTAGTTCAGGTGGAGGTACTCATCCTTCACCACACCCTCAGTGATCTTGCGGGCGAATGGGTCTGAGACAGGGATGTAGATGTGATAAGCCGAGATCGCGAAGGCTTCGATCAGAAGGGCCTGGATCAGCAGACAAGTGACAACCTTGCCTTCTTTCAAAGCCGCCTGAAAATTGCCGTGAAGAGGGCCAAAGAAATCTTTGGCGAAGGGCATGTCCGCCTGGACGCCCAGATTGCGTCCACACGACGTGAATCCCTTCGCGTGTTTCATCTCCATACGAGCAAGCTTGGCCAGCTCATCCTTTTGCTCAGGAATCAGAGTTCCCAGAGAGATGTAGTTGTCATGGGCTTCGATCTCGCCCTCGATCACGATGGCGTTGATTCGGCTGTAGGCGTCTTTGTACGCATCTGTGGTGAAATCCGGCAGCGCGTCCATGCCCTCCACCGCCGTTGCCTCAGGTGCATTGAGGGTCGTCATAGGACGTGGTCCACCACTTTCAGTGGGACAGAGAATAACCAGCCTTGCTTCTCTCGTGAACGATGGGGTTCTCAGTTCAGGACCCGGACGACCCCAAGGCTGCTCCTGAACGCGGTGGCCAATCACTGTCCACAAGGCTCTGCAGCATCTGGATCCAGTGCCGAATCAGCAGCGTCTCAAGGGCAGCACCGAGCTCTTCTGACGCACCACGACTGTTACCGATGACACCACTGGATGAAACATCGGACGTGAGCCAGGCACATGGTGCAGCACCTTCAAGACTCCAGCCTGGCGGGGCTTGATGCGACGGGAAGGAAGTCTTCAGGCCATCGGCGGGCCGAGATTCACTCACCAGTGAAGGGGCCAGATGCAGCATCAATGACGTTTCCGCAAGACCCGCATGCAATCCATCGGAGAGTTCCGGCTCGGCGATCAGTGACGTCAGACCCTCCACCCCACTCCAAAGGAAACAGGGAAGCACCGCCAGCGACGGACAACGCTTGCGCAACTCACGAGCAGCCACCTGCAGAAGAGCGATCTGTCCGCCATGGGCGTTAAACAAGACCAATCGCTTCCAGCCCATGGCAGCAAGCTGCTCACCCAGCTCCACCACCATGGAAATCAACAATCTGGACGAAAAGCTGAGAGTGCCTGCATAACCAACATGCTCAGGGGAGAAGCCGATGGCCTGAACTGGCAGTCTCCAGATAGGGGACTCAGGGGTCAGCTTTTCCAGGACTGCATCCAGCAATCGATCGGCAAACAACGCATCGGTGGCGAGCGGCAGATGCGGACCGTGCTGTTCACAGGCGCCGAAGGGCCAGACAAGTGTGGCTCGATCGATCGCAACGGCCTGCTCCACCTGCGGCCAGCTCAGCTCATTGAAACAACGGCGAGTGGAATCCAACGGCATGCTTAGAGCTGATCGAAACCCGTCTTTGGCTGTCAGAATGACCGATCGATGACCCCTGGTCCATGGCCGCAGCAGGCAGTCCGCAGCCCAATCGCCCCAAACCCGCGCGACCGGCATCACAACAGCCGCTGCAGGTGATGAAAATCAATCGCCGGGAGGAGCAGGAAACTCTCGAACGAGAAGCTGCTGAAGCGAGAGCGGCCGCTGAAGCTGCAGCCGAAAAAGCCCGGTTACTGGAGGAACGGGCGGGTTTAACAGGGCCACCGAAATCCCGTCCGGGCGAGGCCGCATCCAATGATGACGATCGGTTCGACATGGGTGCCATGGAAGGCATGACCATGGCCGATCTTCTGGGATCACCCGATGACAAACCTCGACGGACTGAACCCACCCAGAGCCGCAGCGTCGACGACTTCGATTTCGACGAAGAGGCGTTCCTTGCCGCGCTGGATGCCAACGCTCCTGTGGGGACCACAGGTGAGGTGATCCAGGGGACTGTGATTGCACTCGAAAGCGATGGTATTTACGTCGATATCGGTGGCAAAGCTCCTGGCTTCATGCCAAAGAGCGAAGCCGGCCTTGGTGTCGTCACCAACCTGCGGGAACGCTTCCCCAAGGGTCAGAAGGTGGACGTGCTGGTGACACGGGAGCAGAACGCCGATGGCATGGTCACCATCAGCTGTCGTGCCCTTGAGCTGCGCAAAAGCTGGGACAAGGTGAAACTGCTCGAAAAAGACGGCAAAGTTGTTCAGGTGATCATCAGCGGTTTCAACCGTGGTGGGGTGACTTGTGATCTGGAGGGCCTCCGAGGCTTCATCCCCCGATCCCAGCTTCAAGAGGGCGAAAATCACCAGGAGTTGGTGGGTAAGACCGTCGGCGTCGCATTTCTCGAGGTCAACTCCGAAACCCGGAAGTTGGTTCTGTCTGAAAAGCGGGCTGCCGTTGCGGCCCGCTTCCAGGATCTGGAGGTTGGTCAGTTGGTTGAAGGCCAAGTGGCAGCCGTCAAGCCCTACGGCCTGTTCATCGATCTAGGCGGGATCAGCGGACTGCTGCATCAATCGGCCATCACCAATGGCAGCCTTCGTTCCATTCGGGAAGTCTTCGACGAAGGCGAGCGTGTTCAGGCTCTGATCACCGAACTGGATCCTGGCCGCGGCCGCATCGCTCTGAACACCGCCCTCCTGGAAGGACCTCCCGGCGAACTGCTAACGGAAAAATCCAAGGTGATGTCTGAAGCAGCAGACCGGGCCAAGCGTGCCCAGAGCGTTCTCAAGCAGCAGGAACAGGACGCCGGATGACAACCGCCGCAGCCAACTCGGCAGCTTCTCTTGGCACGGACTGGGAGCTCGACTTCTACTCAAGACCGATTCTTGAATCCGATGGCCGCAAACGCTGGGAACTGTTGATCACAGCCACCCCGAATGCTGAAGCCCCTGCGGAACCGTTTCGCTTCGCCAAACGCTGTCCCTCCGGCGAGGTCAACTCCCTCTGGTTGTCCTCTGCCCTCAAGGAAGCGCGCGAAGCAGCCCTCGAATCAGGATTGGTGGCGCCTCGGCGACTGCGCTGCTGGCGAAGCTCGATGCGAACGATGGTCCAGAGGGCTGCCGCGGAGCTTGATCTTGAAATGATCTCCAGTCGCCGTACCTACGCACTACTGGACTGGTTGCAGCAGCGGGAGCAAGAGGTGTACCCCCAGGAGGAGGGCTTCATGGCCGGGCCTCTGGCCCCACCTCCTGCATCGGTGACCACTCCGGCGGTGCCGCTGCCGGAAGAAGTACAGGGCGATGCCTGGTCCTGGGCTGCCCTGCCAGCGCAACTGATGAGAGAAGCCAGTGAATGGCCCATGGGGTTCAGTGGTCTGTTGCCGCTTCCCGATGCGGTTGAAGACAACCAACCGGTACCGGGATTACGGCTGTTCAGCAGCAGCCGGGCCCTGGCCATGGCCGGCTGGCTGGGGGGACTTGAACCCGTTCGTCTTCTGGTGGAGGGTCGTCAGCTGGTGCTGGAGGCCGGCCAGGACGACCGATGGCTGGTGAGCGACCTTGATGCAAAGGCTGCAGAAGCGATTTCAAGCGCCCT
>CAJWLE010000170.1:0-4170 GCA_913042965.1 uncultured Synechococcus sp. | reverse complement strand
TACCGCTCCACCGCCACGATTTTGGAGGCTGCCAATGCCCTGATTGCCAATAACAGCGAGCGCATCGACAAGGTGCTGCGTCCCACCCGCGGCGAGGGTGAATTGATCTCGCTCACCCGCTGCGATGACGAGATCGCCGAAGCCGAAGCTGTGGTGCATCGGCTGCGCATGATGGAAGCCGCCAATCCCGAGCTGAGCTGGGGGGATATGGCCTGTTTATATCGCACAAACGCCCAGTCACGAGCACTCGAGGAATCGTTGGTGCGTTGGCGGATCCCCTACGTGGTGGTGGGTGGTCTGCGCTTCTACGACCGACGTGAGATTAAGGATGTGCTGGGTTATCTGCGTCTGATGATCAACCCTGCTGACACCGTCAGCCTGTTGCGGGTGATCAACGTGCCCAAGCGGGGCATCGGCAAAACCACCATTCAGCGGCTGACGGATGCGGCCAATCAGCTGGGCATCCCGCTCTGGGATGTGGTGAGTGACCCTGAAGCGGTGCGCTCCTTGGGAGGCCGCTCCGCCAAGGGGCTGTTGCAGTTCTGTGAATTGATCAATGGGCTGCGCGAGCGCGTTCACAACACGGCGCCTTCGGAACTGATTCAGCAGGTGATGGAGCAGAGCGGCTACGTCAGCGAGCTGATCACTGAGGGCACCGATGAAGCTGAGGAACGTCGTCGCAATCTGCAGGAGCTGGTTAATGCCGGTCTGCAATACCAGGAAGAGAACGATGAAGGCGATCTCGAGGGTTTCCTGGCGTCGGCGGCTCTGGCCAGCGATGCCGACAGCAAAGACACCGCTGCCGACCGGGTCACTTTGATGACCCTGCACAGCAGCAAGGGACTGGAGTTTCCTGTGGTGTGTCTGGTAGGGATGGAGCAGGGACTCTTTCCCAGTTATCGATCACTCGATGACCCCGCTTCACTGGAGGAGGAACGACGTCTCTGTTATGTCGGCATCACCCGGGCCAAGGAACGATTGTTTCTTTCCCATGCCAGTGAGCGCCGTCTCTGGGGCGGGATGCGTGAGCCTGCGGTGCCGAGCGTTTTTCTGTCGGAACTTCCTGAGGGTCTAGTGCAGGGTGAGATCCCTCGCTCAGGGGGCGCAGCGATCCGCCGTGAACAGCGCTTGGATCGACTCACCCGTGTGGATCGCGACAAGCCCAACAGCAGTAGTGCCCCTGCTAACGCCGTTCGGCGGCGTCAGGCCGGCCCTGCACCTGGTAAGAGTTGGAGTGTGGGCGACCGGGTGATGCACAGCAGCTTTGGGGAAGGCGAAGTGACGCACACCTTCGGGACCGGCGAGAAGGTTTCGATCGCTGTGAAATTTGCCGGGATGGGGCCGAAGATCCTCGATCCCCGATTGGCACCAATCGAGCCTGTTGATTAATCAGCGACTTAGTAAGCAAGCCATGGCTTTCGCGTCAGGTTGTTCACTCAGTCCCCAATAAGGATCGAGCAAGGCGTTGACTGTGGTCGCCTGTAACTCAGCCGGGAGTGTTAGTGCCTGTCGAAGCTCTTGGCTGAGTCGCTGTCGCTCAGCCCATTCAGCTTCTTCCTCCCTCGCCTTCTCTGGCGTCAGTTGTTGGAGGTGCTGCATAGGCTCAACATCGATCCAATGCAGTTTCTTGTTCAGGGCTATGCCATAGCCGAGGTGTGTGCCAAAGGCATTGCTTGCTAGGCCGTCACTGAGTTCAAGCAGTGTGCGCATTGCATCCAGAAACCAGGGGTTAGAGCGGTGGCCGTTGCAGGCCTTGACCCAGCTTTCGGGCAGGGGGAGTTCTTCCGGGTCTTTCCAGTGGCGGAGCCACACCACCTGCTGATAGTTCTCGATTTGGGCGATCGCTTCGACAGCACTGATGCAGGCATCGAGATCCATAGACCGTTCAACCTGATCCCAGCTATGGGCCAGCACGACTAGCAGGGTCTTCCCCCAAAACTGCCTTTGGGCTGCAATTTGATCTGCACTTAGAAGTGGTTTTGCGAAATTGATCCAGGGGCCGATTGCCCAGGCAGGCACACCATATTCTTCCCGCAGCCACTGGGCTCTCAAAGAGCCCATGCAGAAGTATCCACGTCGGGCCCATGCCTTGGGCAGTTCGAAACGAGAGCTACGAGCCACCTTGAGGCCGTGTTCCAGAAGCACCGGCAGCGGAGGCCCCACCAACGGCAGCCCCGCGAAGCGCTTCAGCTGTAAATCATGTCCGTAATGATGCGAGGAGGGTTCTCTCTCTCGTCGGTTGGGAGTGAAGAAAGCCTTGGTGTTGTGTGGATCGTTGAAGTTGCCCTGGTGCCAGAGATCGCTGCAAAGATTGGGTTGTAGGGGTTCTGCTTGATAAGCCTGATGCACCAGTCCCCTCCAGGCGCACAGGGCGTTCCATTCGGTGCGCGCAATGCGTTGGCCAAGGATCTTCCGGCCCAAGCCAATCGCCCGCCAGCGCAGCTCATCGCGGAGGCCGATGGGTTTCATGACAACTGGCAATTCATCTGAAGTTAGGTTCTTGCCAGGGATGGAGATGATGCAGATGACCCAAGTTCAGCTTGGTCAGACCACCATTGGCAATGCCTTACCGATGGTCCTGCTCGGGGGAGTGAATGTGCTGGAGGACGAAGCGTTCGCTCTTCGTTGCGCTGGGCACTACCAGGAGGTTTGCGAACGGTTGAGCATTCCTTTGGTCTTCAAAGCGTCCTACGACAAGGCCAATCGTTCCTCGATTCATTCATATAGGGGGCCTGGCTTAACGGATGGTCTTCGCATCCTTCAGGCCGTGAAAGACACCTGCGGCATTCCGGTCATGACCGATGTGCATACTCCTGAGGAGGCCATAGAAGCTGCCAAGGTGGTTGACATCATTCAGTTGCCGGCGTTTCTGGCTCGTCAGACTGACCTGGTTGAGGCCATGGCTACTACTGGCAGGGTGATCAACATCAAGAAGCCGCAGTTTCTCAGCCCGGAGCAGATGAGAAACATCGTTGAAAAATTCCGCGAGTGCGGCAATGCTCAGTTACTGGTCTGCGAGCGCGGTACGAATTTCGGTTACGACAATCTGGTCGTCGACATGTTGGGCTTTGGTGTGATGAAGCGCTGCTGCGATGACTTGCCGCTGATTTTTGATGTCACACATGCGCTGCAGTGCCGTGATCCAGGTGGTGCTGCGTCTGGTGGTCGCCGTGCCCCCAGGTGCTCGAATTAGCCAGGGCTGGGATGGCAGTCGGTTTAGCGGGTTTGTTCCTCGAGGCTCACCCGGATCCGAATCAGGCCCGCTGTGATGGTCCAAGTGCATTGCCCCTTGATCAGTTGGAGCCATTCCTGAGTCAGGTGAAAGCAGTCGATGGGCTAGTGAAGGGCCTGCCTCCTTTGGTCATCAGTTAAGTCGCATCGGTATCGGTAGAGCGGCTTACGCTCCTCTGGTTACATGCTGCTTCTGATGACCAGCGTCCAGCCGCTGCCAATCTTTATCGGTTACGACCCGCGTGAGCGTGCAGCGACGAATGTTCTGATTGACAGCCTTTATCAGCACAGCTCCATGCCACTGGCGATTACACCGCTGGTCACACCACAATTGGAGGCCCGGGGCCTCTTCTGGCGAGAGAAAGATCCCAAGCAGAGCACGGCTTTCTCGTTTACGCGGTTTTTGGTGCCCCATCTCATGGGTTACCAGGGTTGGGCCTTGTTTTTGGACTGCGACATGCTTTGCCGATCTGATATTGGGGCTCTTTGGGATCAACGTGATGATCGTTTTGGGGCCATGTGCGTGCAGCACGAGCATGTGCCAGGTGAGACGGTGAAATTCCTCGGCGAGGTGCAAAGCGCCTATCCCAAGAAGAACTGGAGTTCATTGATGCTGCTTAACTGCAGCCGCTGCACCAAGCTCACGTTGGATTACGTCAATACGGCCACCGGTTTGGAGTTGCATCGCTTTCACTGGCTCGATGGCGATCATGAAATCGGTGCCATTGAAGGCGGCTGGAATCACCTTGTTGATGTGCAGACACCATCAGAGATCCAGGATGATTCACCAATGCTGCACTGGACGTTGGGTGGTCCATGGTTCAGGGAACAGCGCACCATGGGTGGACCGATGGCGGCTGAGTGGTTCGCTGCCAGGGACGACGCCATGAAGCTTTGGGATTGATGAATATCCACCAATCCGTTGTTGCGGTGCCAGCC